>NZ_JBUDPI010000252.1:0-5840 GCF_054919635.1 Halochromatium sp.
TATGCAAGAGCAGATTGAGCCGATCATGCTGCCGGCGGCGAAGGCCCTTGTTGAGCAGCACCGCAGCAAGGGTGATACGCTCATGATCATTACCGCAACCAACGCCTTTGTCACCGCGCCGATTGCGGAACGTTTCGGCATCGAGCATCTGATTGCCACCGAGCCGGCCCTCGTCGACGGACGCTACAGTGGCGAGGTCATTGGGCCGCCAGCATTCCGCGAAGGCAAGGTCGAGCGCCTCCGCCACTGGCTCGAGACCAAGTCGGAGACCTTGAGCGGCAGTGTGTTCTACAGTGACTCGATCAACGACCTACCCCTGCTGGAGACGGTGGACTTCCCTGTGACAATTGACCCAGACGAGCGTCTTGCCAAGGTCGCGCGCGAGCGCAACTGGCCGATCAGGTCGCTGCGCAGCTAAGAGCAAGCAGCGGGCGGCTAGATGAGCAGCTATATAAGGAGAGAGCCGGAACTGATGATCACGCACAGAGACTGCGGACAGCGACCGCATTGAGCCGTCATAGAGCGGTCACATTAAAGCCATCGGATCGACATGCGACTCCGTTAAACTGAGAAGTTACCCCGTTGCTATGGTCGGAGAGAAGATGGGAGCGAGCGCACCTGCTCTTAGTATCAAACGCGGTGAGCGCCTGTTCGTCGAGCTGGCCGATTCCCCCGACGCCGTGCGCGAGGCGCAGGCACTGCGCTATCGAGTCTTCGGTGAAGAGCTCGGCGCTAAGCTAAAAACCAGTGAGGCAGGACTCGACGTCGACGAGTTCGACAGCGTCTGCGAGCATCTATTGGTGCGCGAGACCAAGAATAACCGCGTGGTCGGTTGCACACGCTTGCTCAGCAGCCAAGGGGCCGAGCGCCTTGGCCGCTTCTACTCAGAGAGCGAATTCGACCTGGGTATCATTCCATCGCTGCCCGGTCAGCTGCTTGAGCTCGGGCGCACCTGCGTCTCGCACGAATGCCGCCACGGCTCGGTGATCGCTGTGCTCTGGTCGGGCGTGGCGCACTACATCCAGCAGCATCAGGTGGATTACCTCTTCGGCTGCGCCAGTGTGCCCCTAGGAGAGAATGACTGCCAGGCGGCAGCCATTATGAACCGCCTGCGCCGCCAGGCCATGGCCCCAGAGGCGCTCATGGTTGTTCCCCGCGCACCGCTGCAGACGCGTCTTGGGGCGAGTGACGTTCTCGATGCGCCCCTTCCGGCCCTACTCAAAGGCTATGTCCGCCTCGGCGCCGTTGCCTGTGGCGAGCCCTGCCGAGACCCTGATTTCGAGGTCGCCGACATACTGATGCTGCTTGATATGCACCTGCTTAATCCGAGCTATGCTCGGCATTTCCTGGAGCGCGTCTAGGAGGAGCGGATGGCGCCACCGACTTTGGCTCGCCTACGGGCGACCCTGCGCCTCCTTCGCGTCGGCGGACATCTGAGCATCGGCGCGCTGATCGTTGTCGGCCTGGCCCTTTGGCGCGTGCTTGGCGGCAGTGCCCGCACAAACCCGGCCATCGTCTGCTGGTGGTACCGACATCTGAGGCCAATGCTCAGCCTCGAGGTTCGCGTCCAAGGCCAGATCGCCCAGCGCGCCCTACTTGTCTCGAACCACATCTCATGGCTCGATATCCCGGTCCTGGGCTCGCTTGCGCCGATGACCTTCTTATCCAAGTCAGAGGTTCGGCAATGGCCGATGATCGGCTGGATGTCGGCGCAGGTCGGAACCTTATTCATCAAGCGCGGCGGCCATCAGACCTCCGAGCTGATCGAGCGCATCGCGGCAAGGGTCCTTGAGCAGCAGCCCGTGGTGATCTTTCCCGAGGGTACGACCAGCAATGGCCTTAAGCTACGGCGCTTCCATCCGCGACTGCTTGCTGCGGCACAGCAGCCGCACATCGATGTGCAGCCGGTCGCGATCCGGTACGGCTCCAACGCTGAGCCAGATCCGATCGCACCATTCATCGACGACGACACGTTGATCGCGCATCTTTGGCGCGTCCTCTGTCAACCCAAGACCGAGGTCGAGGTCCGCTTTCTTGAGCTGGTTGTCACTGCCGGCACCGACCGACGCGCGCTTGCTGCCAACTGCGAGCTCCGAATCGCTCAGGCGCTTGGCCTTTCGGTCATTGCTGGGCCGACGACGAGCCAGCGTCGCCGTGTAGAGGAACGACGAGCATGACCACCTGCACCGCTTGCGCCCAAGACCGACAAGCGCCAACTCAAAGGCGGAGCCTGCATGTCGCGCTGGTCACTGAGACCTATCCGCCGGAGATCAACGGTGTCGCCAATACCTTGGCGCAGCTTGCCCGCGGGCTTGAACGCCGTGGCCACCGCGTCAGCCTCGTGCGACCACGGCAGCCTGCGGATCGGCAGCGCTCCGGAGCAACTGAAACCCAGCGCACGGAGACACAACAGGCTGCCGAGCTGCTCGTCAGCGGGCTGCCGTTGCCAGGCTACCGCGGGTTGCGCTTTGGTCTACCCGCGCTCGGCAAGCTGCGACGCCGATGGCGCACCGCGCGACCCGATGCCATCTACATCGCCACCGAAGGCCCGCTCGGACACGCTGCGCTGCGAGTGGCCAGGCGTCAAGGCATTCCAACGCGGACCGGTTTTCACACGCAGTTTCAGCAGTACTGCAGCCATTACGGGGCCGGACTTCTGATGCGGCCGATCATCAATATCCTGCGACGATTCCATAACCATTCCGGCGCAACACTGGTGCCAACTCGAGCGCTGCAGGACGACCTCGCGGCAGCCGGATTCTCGAATCTGCACGTGCTCAGCCGCGGCGTCGACACCGAACGCTTCTCACCGCACTATCGCAGTGCAGCGCTGCGCGCTTCTTGGCACAGCGATGAAGAAACCCTGGTTGCGCTTTACGTTGGACGGATCGCCGCGGAAAAGCACATCGATCTTGCGATCGAGGCCTTCGAGCGCATTCAGCGCGTGCAGCCAAACAGCCGTTGCGTGCTCGTCGGCGACGGACCCGAGCTTGGGCATCTGCGCCGTCAGCACCCGCACCATATTTACACGGGCGCCAAGGTCGGCACGGCCTTGGCGGAGCATTACGCCTCAGCTGACCTCTTCGTCTTCCCGAGCCTAACGGAGACCTTCGGCAACGTCCTGACCGAGGCCCTCGCCAGCGGCGTCGCGCCGCTCGCATTCGACTATGCGGCAGCTCGTGAGCACCTGCACCACGGACGAAACGGCTATAGTGTCCCTATGGGCGATCGCGCCGCCTTCTTGCGACAGGCCGAAGAGGCGGCCGGCAGCCGCGAGCAGCTCCGCCGGTTCGGGCAAGAAGCTCGACGAACGGCAGAATCGCTGAGCTGGGACCGCGTCATACGCGATCTTGAAGACCATCTGTTCTCTGTGATCGACTGCGCCAGTAACCCGGGTGAGCGTCATGAACCCATTCCTGCGACTGCTGAATGAGCTAGAAACACCCTTCTGTCGACGTTGGAGCCGAGCCCATCAACGTCCTTGGCTATTACGCCCCTTTGCGCTCATCAGTCGGCTTGGCAATGGTGTGTTCTGGTACAGCCTCATCGCCGTACTGCCGATCGTCGACGGCCTCGACGGACTCGAGGCTGCCGTGCATATGCTGCTCATGGGCGGTATTGCACTCATCCTTTATAAGAGCCTCAAGGGCCGGACGCGTCGCATACGGCCTTGCCACTACACGGCCGATATCGCAGCCAGCGTGCCACCGCTCGATCGTTACAGCTTTCCGTCTGGACACACGCTGCACGCGGTCAATTTCTCGACCATCGCGCTCTTCTACTATCCCCAGCTCGGCTGGCTTCTGGTTCCGTTCACCTTGCTGGTCGCGGCATCGCGCGTCGTCCTCGGGCTGCACTATCCAACCGATGTCATCGTTGCGTCTGCTATCGGGCTCGGCCTCGCCTATAGCAGCCTGTTGCTGATTGCCTAGTCAAGTTAGGCCGAAACACAAAAAATCCGGCGGTCGACCCCAGTTTGGGGTCGACCGCCGGACTCGAGGTCTTAGGCTAAAGACCTACGGACTTACT
Organism: Halochromatium sp.; assembly: GCF_054919635.1. Classification (NCBI taxonomy): domain Bacteria; kingdom Pseudomonadati; phylum Pseudomonadota; class Gammaproteobacteria; order Chromatiales; family Chromatiaceae; genus Halochromatium; species Halochromatium sp. Next base: position 4,030 of record NZ_JBUDPI010000252.1, read on the forward strand.
TGGCTTCAGATTGAGCCGGGGCCGCAGGAGCAGCCGGCGCACCATGAGGTGCTGCGCCGTAAGGAGCCGCATAGGGAGCTGCACCGTAAGGGGCACCATAGTAGGGAGCACCATAACCGCCGTAGTATGGGTTTCCGTAACCGTAACCGTCACCATAACCGCGACCGTAGCCGTAGCCACGCCCACGACCATAACCGTGGCCACCGCCGCTCATGCTCATGTTGAAGTCGCCGTAGCCATCGCCGAACATGTCGCTAAACATGTCGCCCATGCCGTCACCCCAACCGTTGCCGTAGCCCGGGCCGCCATAGCCAGGACCACCCCACCATGCGCTGGCAGAAGCGGACACACCAAGAAGAGCGGCAACGGCTGCGGCAGTAGCAAGCTTTTTCATCTGTATTCTCCGAATTCGATTTTGTCTGGGTTGCAAGCGTCGCCGCGTTTCTTGCGACAACGGGGATCATTATATTAGCGTTTTCTAAATTTAATAGTCGCTAATGCCGATACCCTCCTCCATCGCGATAGGTATCGCAAATGATCAGCGCCTGAGCCATACGCAGCTCAGATCTGCGCAGGCAGCAGACGCATCGATAAGTCAACCGCGTCGACATGCTTCGTCAGCTCCCCAACAGAGATATCATCCACGCCGGTCTCCGCGATGAGCCGCACCCGATCGCGCGTAATGCCCCCAGAGGCCTCAAGCCGAGCGCGGCCGGCCGTCAACTCGACCGCACGCCGCAGCTCCGGTAGCCCAAAATTGTCGAGCAGAACACGCTCGACACCCGCGTCCAGGGCCTCGGTCAGCTCCTCCAACGACTCGACCTCGATCTCAACCTCGATCTCATCGGGGACACCGTTGGCCAGTCGGCGTGCTGCCGCGATCGCGGCTCGAATCGATCCCGCCGCGCTGATGTGGTTCTCCTTGATCAGGATCGCGTCAAACAATCCCATGCGATGGTTTTCGCAACCGCCACAAACGACTGCGTACTTCTGTTGGCGTCGCAGCCCCGGTAACGTCTTACGCGTATCGAGGATACGAACCGGCAAACCAGCCACAGCATCGGCATAACGACGGGCACGGGTCGCCGTGCCGGAAAGTAACTGCAGATAGTTCAGCGCCGTGCGCTCGCCGGTCAGCAGCTGGCGCAGATTCCCTCGCACCGAACAAAGCAGCTGGCCAGGCAGCACCCGCTCACCATCGCGCGCGTGCCATTCGATCTCGACCAGCGGATCGAGCTGACGGAACACCTGATTGAACCAGGCTGCGCCACAGAGCACCGCATCGTCGCGCGTGATGACCTCGGCGCTCGCGATGGTCGCTTCCGGGAGTAAACGAGCGGTCAGATCGCCCTCACCAAGGTCTTCGGCCAGCGCATCGCGCACCTGTGCCTCGATCAACGGCTGCGGCGGAAGATGTCGAGACAGCAGCTCTGAGCTTGGATCAGGGCTGGGTACAACTGTGGGCATTGGATCGAGTCCTCAGCTCGCGCAAGCTGGAGCGCGTGTCGTTGGGATGTCTGCGACAAGAGCGGGTTGAGCAAGATCGCAAACGGCCAAGCAGGATGTGTGAGCAGGGTAGCATGATCATGGCGTGCTCACCCCGAGGCTGCATGTCAACACAACCTTCACCTATAGTGCGGTCTCTGGAGCCAAGAAAGGCGAAAACCGAACAGCGATCACCCCTGCATCAAGCTCAGCTTCGTGTCGGGGGCTTCGCGAGATCGATGTGCTGCTGATGATGGGCTGATGATCGACTCAACTCGCCCCCGAATCGATGACGTTGGTCGCCTGCCGACTGCCCGCTGGGCCCC
>NZ_JBUDPI010000253.1:0-5837 GCF_054919635.1 Halochromatium sp.
CCGGCGAGCACGTCGACGAGGGCGAGCTGCTGCTACGCATGGATCAGCGCGAGGCGCAAGCGGCCAGCCTCGAGGCCAAGGCCGCTGTCGCCCGCCAGCAGATCGCGCTCGAGGACGCCGAGCGCGAGCTGGTCCGCGCCCAAGAGCTGTTCGACCGCGGCCTGATCGCCAGCGAGGAGCTGAAAGACGCCGAGCTGCTCAAGGCCGCCGCCGAGGCCGAGCTCGAATCGGCCAAGGCCCAGCAGGCCGTGGCCGAGGTGCTGCTCGAGCGCACCGAGCTGCGCGCGCCCTTCGATGGCATCGTCGTCGAGCAGAATGGATACCAGGGCGCGGTGATCTACAAGACCCTGCAGCAACAGCCATTGGTCGCCGTCGCGCCAACCAGCCAGATGCTCGCCCGGGTCCTGGTCACCTCCGACATCCTGCGCCGTTACCGGCCGGGCCAAGCAGCCAAGATCAATGTCCGCGGCCAGCTGCGCAGCGGCCGCATCTACAGCCTTGGCGTCGAAGCGGTCCGCATCGATCCGGACGGGGCCGTCTATGAGCTGGACGTGATCTTCGATAGCCAGCCGGACGAGATCCTGAGGCCCTCGGAGTTCGTCCAGGTCACGCTCCCCTGAGCCGATCCTGTCCTTAACTGGCGCCTAACTGGCCCCTAACTTGCCCCTAACTTGCCCTAGCGGAACCTTTGATCGTTGCTATACTCCTAATTGCAAGGCGCATCAATGCGCTAGGTCGCCACGGGCTCCCCCTCCCTGGCGATCCTTGTCTCCCGGCCCCCATAACCGGGAACAGTTACCCCGGTGCTTCCCCCAATCACCGGGGTTTCTTTTGTGCCGCTGGGTTACACTCGCCACATGAAGTATCAGCTTGGCGTCCTGATGGACCCGATCGCGTCCATCAACATCAAAAAAGACAGCACCTTTGCAATGCTGCTCGCCGCTCAGCAACGCGGCTGGTCGCTCCACTACATGGAGATGGCCGACCTCTTCGTCGCCAATGACGAGGTTAGGGGCCGAGCCCGGCGATTGCGGGTGCAGGATGATGCGACTGGCTGGTTTGCGCTCGAGACCCCCGAAACGCTCGCCCTCGCCGAGCTCGATGCGGTGCTGATGCGCAAAGACCCGCCGTTCGACATGGAGTATGTCTATGCGACCTATCTGCTCGAGCTCGCCGAGGCGGCTGGCTGCCTGGTGGTCAATGCGCCTCGCGCACTGCGCGATGCCAACGAGAAGGTCTTCACCACCCGGTTTCCGCAATGCTGTCCACCGCTGGTGATCAGCCGCCATGCCGAGGTGCTGCGGACCTTCCTCGCCGAGCAGCAGGAGATAGTGCTCAAGCCGCTCGACGGGATGGGCGGCCGCTCGATCTTCCGCGTCCGCAGCGGTGACCCCAACACCTCGGTGATCATCGAGACCCTGATCGGCAACAGCCGCGGCGCGGGTGAGCGCTTCTGCATGGCACAGCGCTACCTGCCCGAGATCAGCGATGGCGACAAGCGCGTGCTGATCGTCGATGGCGAGCCGGTGCCCTACGTACTGGCGCGCATCCCGGCCGCCGGCGAGTCGCGCGGCAATCTGGCCGCGGGCGCCAGCGCCGAGGTCAGGCCGATCAGCGAGCGCGAGCGTTGGATCGCGCAGCAGGTGGCGCCAGAGCTCAAGGCCCGCGGGGTCCTGTTCGCCGGCCTCGATGTGATCGGCGACTGGCTCACCGAGATCAACATCACCAGCCCGACCTGCATCCGCGAGATCGATCGCGCCTGTGGCACCGAGATCGCGCAAGACCTGATGACGGCCATCGAGGCACGGCTCGGTGCGCGCTGATCGCTACTCCCCCAGCTGCTGTTCAAGCCTCTGCTCCGGGAGCGGACTCGGGCGGGCCCAGGCTATCGCGGTCGCGCTGGCCATCATCCTCCTCTTGATCGGCTGCAACAACACCGAAGCCCCGGTCTATACCACCCAGTTTCCGGCCTTTGGGACCGCGATCGATCTCAGCATCGTCGGCGTTCAGCGCGAGCGCGCGGTCGCGGCAGCGGCCGATGTCGAGCGCGACTTCCTGTTCTTCGAGCAGGCCCTCTATGCCAACAGCTCGGGGCGGATGCTGCGCATCAACGAGCTACTGGCCAGCGAAGCGCCCTTTGCAGCACCACCCTCGCTGATCCCGCTGCTGACGCGCACCCAAGACCTCTATCGCCAAAGCGGCGGACTGTTCAACCCGGCCTTGGGCCGCTTTACGCGTCTTTGGGGCCTGGACCGCACACGCCCAGAATCAAGCCAGCCACCAGGACAAGCCGCGATCGACGCGCTGCTCGCGGTGAAGCCAACCATGGACGACCTCTACCTCGAGGGCATTGTGCTGCAGAGCGACAATCCGGCGGTCCAGCTCGATTTCGACGCCGTCGCAGCGGCCTATGCGATGGACGTTGCCATCGACGCGCTCCGCGCCCAAGGGGTGCGTAGCGCCTTGATCAATGTCGGCGGCGATCTGCGCGCCATTGGCAGCCGCGCTGGCCGCGCTTGGCGTCTCCCGGTCCCGCGCGCGAGTGGAACCGGCGTCATCGGCATCCTCGATGTTAGCGGCGATGCGAGCCTGTTCACGGTGAGCAGCCAGCGCCGCAACTTCGTCTACCAAGGCCAGACCTATCACTCGGTGATCGACCCGCGGACCGGGCGTCCAGTCGAGGACACGGCCTCTGCAACGGTCCTCTATGAAGGCGATGCACTGACCGCTGCGGCAGCGGCAACCGCCATCATGATCGCCGGCCCCGATGACTGGCCGAATATCGCGGGCCAGATGGGCCTGCGCTATGTGCTGCTGATCGATAGCACCGGCCAGTTGCAGATGACCCCCGCGATGGCCGAGCTCATCCAGCTGCTCGACAGCGGAGCGCAGCAGATCATCCGCACCCCGCCGAAGAGCGAGCCTCCTTCCACCCGTTCCGATCAGCCATGACCGCTGCGGCTGCAGCCCTAACCACGGCATTCAGCTCAAGCAACAAACCGATGGCAGGCCGCTGGTCGATGCCGATCGCTATGGTCATCGCAGTTGCCGCCCATGCGCTGCTGCTGCTCGGTCTCGAGATCGAGGCACCAGAAACAGGCGCAAGACCGACGCAAGGTCTCGAGCTGATGGTGGTGACTGAGCCCGGCGTCGACGCGGCGGCCAGTGTCCCGGCTCGAGTCAGCGCACAGGCGGACCGAGCCGGCGAGACCCAGGCGCTACTGCCCGAGATCGAGGCCGCTGCCGAAGGCAGCATCGACAGCAATGCCCTTGACGGTGCCGATGCCGCTGAGAGCGATCTTGAGCAGCCCCTTGCCCCCAGCGAGCCGACGGTCCCTAGCCCGCCCGCTGAGCCACCGCCAGCGGCCTCGGAGATAAGCGAGTCGGCACCGCCTCCAGAGCCCGCGCGCGCCCCCCCATCGCACGCCGAGCCTGCCGCCCCAAGGCTGGAGGCGCTGCCAGCGCTCGGCGCAGAGGACGCATCCAGCGCAGCTGAGGCAGAGATCAAGGCCGAGAGCATCGATCGCCTGGCAACCCCGGAGCCCAAGGCAGCCCTACTCCCCGACCCGGCGCCCGCGGCGCCCGAGCAGCCGGAGCAACCAAAGCAACCGGAGCAGCTGGAACAACCGAAGCAACCGGAGCGCGCCGAGCTGGATCAGCCAGCGCCCCCGATCTCGGCGGCTGATATCTTCGCCAGCCGCAGTGCGGAGATGGCCAGCCTGGCGGCCCGCATCGAGGAGCGAAGCCATGCCTATGCGAGCCGTACGCGACGCAAGGCGATCAGCACCGCGACCCGCGAGTATATCTACGCCAACTACATGGAGGCTTGGCGACGCAAGGTGGAGCGCATCGGTAATCTGAACTATCCCCGCGAGGCCCGGGAGCTCGGCCTATTCGGCAGCCTGATCCTCCATGTCGCCGTGCGCGCCGACGGTAGCCTCGAGGGGATTCGGGTCGTGCGCTCATCCGGCCATGAGGTGCTGGACCAAGCCGCGGTTCGCATCGTGGAGCTGGCGGCCCCCTTCGCCGCCTTCCCGCCCGATATCAAGCGTGAGACCGATGTGCTGGATATCACCCGCACCTGGCAGTTTCAGCGCAATCACGAGCTGAGCTGGGGCAATTGAGCCGGGGTCATTGTGCTGATCAGGGCGACGCAAGCGCTTGCCAGGCGCTCGAGCCGGCTTGATACTATCGCCATGACTGATGCAACGTCGCTCACCAACCACTTTCTCATCGCGATGCCGGGTCTTGAAGACCCAAACTTCTCGCGAACGGTGACCTATATCTGCGAGCATTCCGCTGAGGGTGCGATGGGCATCGTGATCAACCGGCCGATGGAGATCCAGCTCGGTGAGGTCTTGGCTCAGCTCGAGATCGACCCCGAAGCCAGTAACGTCAGCAATGCGCCGGTCTATCTCGGTGGCCCGGTGCAGACCGACCGCGGCTTCGTGATCCACGATGGCGACTTCAACTTCGACTCCACCCTGCGGGTGACCGCTGAGATCCAGGTCACCACCTCGCGCGACGTGCTCGAGGCGATCGCCAAGGGTCGCGGTCCCGCCAATCGGCTGGTTGCCCTCGGCTATGCCGGTTGGTCCAGCGGTCAGCTCGAGCAAGAGATGATCGCCAACGCCTGGCTCAGCGGTCCTGCCGATTCGCAGATCCTCTTCTCCACCCCCTCGGCCCAGCGTTGGCAGTCGGCCGCACAGCTGCTCGGCGTCGACCTCAACCTACTGAGCGGCCAAGCCGGTCACGCCTGACCGGCTCGCAGGCAGATCGACAGGCGGCAGCAACCTTGGCCACCCTGCTCGGCTTCGACTTTGGCGAGCGTAAGATCGGCGTCGCGGTGGGTCAAACCCTGACTCGCACAGCGACGCCGCTGGAGACGGTTCGCGCTCAGGGGCAGCGCCCCGACTGGCAGCGGCTCGAGGCTCTCATCCGCGAGTGGCAGCCCGAGGCAGCCGTGGTTGGACTACCATTCAACATGGACGACAGCGAGGAAGCCTGGAGCGAGCGCGTCCATCGCTTTGCCCGCCAGCTGCAGGGCCGCTTCGGCCTCAGGGTGCATCTGGTCGATGAGCGCTTGACCAGCCTCGAGGCGCGGCGCCAGCTGCAGCTCGGTCTTCGCGCGGCGGACGACCGCATCGATGCACAGGCCGCGAAGCTGATCCTCGAGACCTGGCTCGCCGAGGCCAACCCGCAGCCGCCATCCGCCTGCCGCCTATCCGAAGGAGACTCTTTGCCATGACCACAATGCACACCTGGAAGTCTGCCGACGAGGTCGAGGTCGCGATTGGTCAGATGGCCGATCAGCTCGGCGCGCTCTTGGCCGCCCGCGCCATCGACCGACCGCTGATGGTCGGTATCCACAGTGGCGGGGTCTGGGTTGCCGAGCGCCTGCAAGCGCGGCTTGGACTCCAGGAGCCCATGGGGCAGCTCGATATCTCGTTCTACCGCGATGACTTCACCCGAATCGGCACCCATCCACAGGTACGCCCCTCAGACCTGCCGGTTCCAGTCGACGATCGGCACATCGTGCTGGTCGACGATGTGCTACAGACCGGTCGCACCATCCGCGCCGCCTTGAATGTGCTGTTCGATTACGGACGCCCGGCCTCGGTGGTGCTGGCCATCCTCGCCGGCCGCGACGGTCGCGAGCTACCGATCGAGCCGGATGTGGTCGGTCTCTACGCCGAGCTCGAGCCGGGCGAGCAGATCAAGCTGACCGGACCTGACCCGCTGACCTTGCGTCGCGGCCGGGTCGAGGCGGCAACGGAGGCGCCTGAGGGGACGGCGGAAGAGGCCCAGGCAGAGCCAATGACGCAGCACCAGAGCGA
>NZ_JBUDPI010000254.1:0-5833 GCF_054919635.1 Halochromatium sp.
TCGCCACCGGGCCGTTGCCGTCAGCGATCACCAGGGTGTCATCATCAAGCTCGACCTCCTCGTCATTGAGCAGCGCCAAGCGCTCGCCGGACTGCGAGAGGCGGACCCGAATCGCGCCCTCGAGCTTTGCCAGATCGAACGCATGCAGCGGCTGTCCCAGCTCCAGCAGCACATAGTTGGTCACGTCGACCATCGGCGAGATCGGCCGCAGCCCACTGCGGCGCAGCCGTTCTTCCATCCATAACGGGGTCTGGGCACTGGGGTCCAGGCCCCGGATAATCCGACACAGATAGCGCGGACAGGCCGCCGGGGCCTCAAGCTGTACCGCGTGGCGATCCTCGTGCACCGGCACCACCGGTTTGGCCGCCGGCTCCGTCACCGACAATCGGTTGAGCACACCAACCTCACGGGCAACGCCGGCGACGCTCAGGCAATCGCTGCGATCCGGCGTCAGGTCCAGCTCGATGGCGTGATCATCGAGCGCCAGCCAATCGCGCAGATCCTCGCCGACCGGGGCATCGCTCGGTAGCGTCATGATCCCCACCGAGCTCTCCGCCAAGCCCAGCTCCGAGGCCGCGCAGATCAGGCCCTGCGAGGCCACCCCGCGCAGCTTCGCCTTCTTGATCTTGAAGTCGCCGGGGAGCTTGGCACCCACGCGCGCCACCGGCACGCGCTGACCGGCCGCGACATTGGCCGCGCCGCAGACGATCTGCAACGGCTCGTCATTCCCAACATCGACCCGGCAGACGCGCAGCTTGGTCGCATCGGGATGCGGCTCGACGGCCTCCACCGCGCCGATGGCCACCCCCGTGAAGGCAGGTGCCACCGGCTCCAGCGCATCAACCTCGAGCCCGGCCATGCTGAGCTGATCGCAGAGTGCCTGAGCGGCAAGCGGCGGATTCACCCACTCGCGCAGCCAGGATTCACTAAAGCGCATCAGACACCCCGCGGAAACGCGCCGTTGCGGCCATACTCTTGCTCACAGGTCAGGTTGAGACTTTCGATCTTGAGATCAGGACAATTCGAGCCCAGCGCCATTGCGATCAATCGCGATCAGGCAAACTGCGACAAGAATCGAAGGTCATTATCAAAGTAGAGCCGCAGATCATCGACCCCGTAGCGCAGCATGGCCAGGCGCTCGACCCCCATACCAAACGCATAGCCCAGCCATTGCTCGGAGTCGATACCAACCTGTCGGAAGACCTCCGGATGGATCATGCCGCAGCCCAAGACCTCCAGCCAGCCGCTCTGCTTACAGACCCGACAGCCCTGCCCGCCGCATTTGACGCACTGCACGTCGACCTCGGCGGAAGGCTCGGTAAACGGGAAGTACGAGGGCCGAAAGCGCAGCTTCAGATCCTCCTGCTCGAAGAAGTTGCGCAGGAAGTCGTAGAGCACCCCTTTGAGATCGGCAAAGGTGGCCTCGCGATCAACCAGAAAGCCCTCGACCTGATGGAACATCGGCGTGTGGGTCAGATCGGAATCGCAGCGATAGACCCGCCCGGGCGCGATGATGCGCAGCGGCGGCGGCTGGGTCTCCATCACCCGGATCTGCACCGGCGAGGTGTGGGTCCGCAGCAGACGCCCATCGGGAAAGTAGAAGGTATCGTGCATCGCCCGCGCCGGATGATGCGCCGGGATATTGAGGGCCTCGAAGTTGTGATAGTCGTCCTCGACCTCAGGCCCCTCGGCGATGCTGAAGCCCGCGTTCGCAAACAAGCGTTCGATGCGCAGCATCGCACGGGTCACCGGATGCAAGGCACCCGGTCTTTGCCCGCGACCCGGCAGGGTCACATCGATGCGCTCATCGCGGAGCTGCGCCGCAAGCCGCTGCTCTTCGAGCTCGGTGCGGCGCGCATCCAATGCCTCCTGCACCACCCGCTTCGATTCATTGATGCGCTGTCCGGCGGCGGGCCGCTCATCCTTCGGCAAGGCGCCGAGCGACTTCAGCTTCGCGGTGAGAAGACCGCTCTTGCCCAGGTAGCGCACCCGCACATCATCCAGTGCCGCCAAGTCTGCGCACGCCCCACCCGCGGCGAGCGCAGCAGACTCGAGATCGGTCAAGTCCGAGACCGGCTCGGAAAGGGACCCTGAATCGGCAACATCGGGCCCAGTAACATCGGGCGCAGCAGCCGGCCGAGCAGCAGGATCGTCCGCCAGCTCACCATTAGGGCGTTGCGTCATGGGTTCCTCGCGTCGAGGTTGGCTGCGTCTTTAAGAGGCGTCGGCCAGGGCCGCCTTGGCCTGCTCCGCCAAGGCACCAAATGCCGGCTCGTTCTCGTAGGCCAGCTCGGCGAGCATCTTGCGATCGATCTCGACCCCGGCCTTATTGAGCCCATCGATCATGCGGCTATAGGAAAGCCCATGCAGCCGCGCAGCCGCGTTGATACGCGCAATCCAGAGCGTACGGAACTGACGCTTACGCTGGCGGCGATCGCGATAGGCATACTGGCCAGCCTTGATGACGGCCTGCTTGGCGACCCGGTAGACCTTGCTGCGGGCACCGTAATAACCCTTGGCCTGGTCGAGCACCTTCTTATGGCGAGCGTGCGCGGTCACGCCGCGTTTAACGCGTGGCATATCTCTTCTCCGAAGTGTTCAAAACGTCATTTGCGAGCGAAGGATCCCCCAGGAGCGGGAATCCTCAGCAGTAAGGCATCATGCGCCGCGCAGCCCGATTATCAGCGGGATGCATCAGGTGATTCTTGCGCAGCTGACGCTTCCGCTTGGTCGCCTTCTTGGTCAGGATGTGACGCCGGTGCGAGGCATTACGCTTGAACATCCCGGATGCCGTGCGCGCGAAACGTTTCGCGGCACCACGATTGGTCTTAATCTTGGGCATTTTTCACTCCGTAGTGTCTTGCTGCCGATCAGATGGCAGCTTATTGGATGCAGCGCATCGGAAGCCCGGCCCGAGCGCTGCGTATTGAATCCAGAAGGCTTGGGCTAGTGCTTCTTCGGCCCCAGCACCATGATCATCTGCCGCCCTTCCATCTGCGGCTGCTGCTCGACGATGCTGATCGAGGACAGATCGTTCTCGACCCGCCGCAACAGTTCAAGGCCAAGCTCGCGGTGGGCATGCTCGCGGCCACGAAAGCGCATCGTGACCTTCGCCTTGTCGCCCTCGTTTAGGAACCGGGTGAGATTCTTCAGCTTGACCTGATAATCGCCAATATCGGTGCCAGGCCGGAATTTGACCTCCTTGACCTGAACCTGCTTTTGCTTCTTGCGCGCCTCGTTCTGCTTCTTCTTCTGATCGAACCGAAAGCGCCCGTAATCCATCAGCCGACAGACGGGCGGGTCAGCATTGGGAACGATCTCGACGAGATCGAGATTCGCATCGGTTGCCCTCTGTTTGGCATCAGCCAGGTCGAGGATACCGACCTGCTCGCCATCCTCGGCAATCAAGCGGACCTGCGGAACCGTGATCTCATCATTGACGCGATTGCGTTTTGGTGCAGCGATAGCAGACTTCCTCCAAACTACAAAAAGATCGATAACAGCGCGATGTCTGACCGCCCAGGGCGCAGCCTTCAGCATCCTCCCTGGCACTCAGCGCAAAGCAACCCTCACATGGACACGCCGCCAGCGCCGCACAACAACGCGAGCCGCACGACAACAGCCCCTGCCAGCACTCGCCTAGATCGCGGCAGCTGCGCGCGCGCGCTGAGCGACCTCATCTGAGAGCCGCATCGCCAACGCATCGACAGCAACCACACCCAGGTCCGTGCCTTGGCGATCACGGAGCGCCAGCGTCTGGCTCTCCATCTCGCGATCACCAACCACCAGCAAGTAGGGCACCTTCTGCAGCGTGTGCTCCCGAATCTTAAAGCCGATCTTCTCGTTCCTCAAGTCGGCTTCAACGCGGAACCCCTTGTCTCGCAACGTCTTAGCAACCCGTTCAGCGTAGTCGCGCTGATGATCAGTAATGGTCAGCACCACCGCCTGCAGCGGCGCCAGCCACAGCGGCAGCGCACCGGCGTAATGCTCGATCAAGATCCCGATAAAGCGCTCCATCGAGCCGAGGATGGCGCGGTGGATCATCACCGGCACCTGCTTGGCATTGTCCTCGCCGATGTAATGCGCGCCGAGCCGGCCAGGCATCGAGAAATCGACCTGAATCGTGCCACATTGCCAGGTCCGACCGATGCTATCGCGCAGCGTGAACTCGATCTTCGGCCCATAGAAGGCCCCTTCACCAGGCTGCACGCGGAAATCGAGCCCCTTGTCGCGGAGCGCCTTGTCCAGTGCCGCCTCGCCCTTGTCCCAAAGCTCATCACTGCCGACACGCTTTTCCGGCCGCAACGACAGCGCCAGCTCGATCTGGTCGAAACCGAAGTCCTGATAGGTCTCGAACACCATCTCGATCAGCGTCGCCACCTCTTGCTGCAGCTGCTCCTCAGTGCAGAAGACGTGGGCATCGTCCTGGGTGAAGCGTCGCGCCCGCATCAGTCCATGCAGGGTCCCGGAGGGCTCGCTGCGATGCACGACGCCAAACTCGGCGATCTTCAGCGGCAGCTCGCGGTAGCTCTTCAGCCCCTGGTTGAAGATCTGGATATGGCCCGGACAGTTCATCGGCTTGATCGCGTAATCGCGCTCATCAAGCTGGGTCGTGAACATATCGTCGGCAAACTTCTCCCAGTGCCCGGACCGCTCCCAGAGCGAGCGATCCAGCACCTGCGGTGTCTCGACCTCCTGGTAGCCATACTCGTCGAGCTTGCCGCGCATGTAGTCCTCGACCTGGCGATAGATGATCCGGCCCTTTTGGTGCCAGAACGCCATCCCCGGTGCCTCGTCCTGAAAGTGGAACAGGTCGAGCTGCTTGCCGAGCTTGCGATGATCGCGCTTCTCCGCCTCCTCCAGCCGGCGCAGATAGGCCTTGAGCTCCTTCTTGTCGCGCCAGGCCGTGCCATAGATGCGCTGCAACATCGCGTTGCTCGAGTCGCCGCGCCAGTAGGCGCCAGCCAGCTTGGTCAGCTTGAAGCCGTTACCCAGCTTACCCGTGCTCGGCAGATGCGGACCGCGACAGACATCGAACCACTCACCCTGCCGATAGACCGAGACCTCCTCGCCCTCCGGGATGATGTCGTCGATGATCTCGACCTTGTAGGTCTCGCCCAGCTCGCGAAACGCGGCCTTCGCCTGCTCACGCTCCCAGACCTCGCGCTCGATCGGCAGATCGCGCTTGACGATCTCATGCATGCGCTGCTCGATCGCCGTCAGATCATCGGGCGTGAAGGGCTCATCGCGCGCGAAGTCGTAATAGAAGCCGTTATCGATCGCCGGACCAATGGTCACCTGTGTGCCCGGATACAGCTCCTGCACCGCCTGCGCCATCACATGCGCAGCATCGTGGCGCAGCAGCTCCAGGGCATCCTCATCGCGACTGGTCAGGATCGCGATCTCGGCATCCTCGGTGACAGGATAAGAGGTATCGACCAGCTGGCCATTCACGCGCCCCGCCAAGGCCGCCTTCGCCAGGCCAGCGCCGATATCCGCCGCGATCGCCTGCACGGTCACCGGCGCCTCGTAGTGCCGCTCGGAGCCATCGGGGAGCCTAATCGTGGGCATCTTGAAACCTCTTGGTGTCAGTGGTGGCCGATACGAGGGACCACATGATTAGGAGGGACGCCGAACACTGCGCCCGCTAGAAACCAAAAACCGCCAGCCCAGAGACACGGTGCAAAGGATGCAACCGCATAGGCTGACGGCTCGGGTGGCCCGGCACCGTCCGTGCTGCCGACAACCGACTGTTTGGTAGGCGCGATTGGACTCGAACCAACGACCCCCACCATGTCAAGGTGGTGCTCTAACCAGCTGAGCTACGCGCCTG
>NZ_JBUDPI010000255.1:0-5778 GCF_054919635.1 Halochromatium sp.
CGCGACGACGAGGAGATCATCGAGGGTACACGCTGCGTCGCGGTTCCGATCCTCGACAAGTCTGGGGTTGCGGTCGCTGCAATCAGCATGTCCGCACCGGTGTTCCGCATGACAGATGCGCGCCTCGAGCACATCGCCGTCGAGCTCTGGAAAGCCAACGAACTTGAGCTTGCCCCCGACCGGCATCGCGATCGCCAGAATGATCAGCATCAGCGCCAGGCCGAGGGTCAGATAGCGATACGCGATGGCGCGGTCGAGCAGCGGACCGAAGCCCCGCTCACGGAGCCGATCGAAGGCGCCCTCAAAGCGCTGGCGCAAGCGCGACGGCGGACGCCCGACCTGGTGCGCGAGCGCATGGCTGAGATGGTGCGGCAGGATCCAAAACGCCTCGACCAGGCTGACTGAGATCACCAGGATCAGCACGATCGGCATCACCCGCAGGATCTGGCCGATCTCGCCGCTGATGAACGCGAGCGAGCCGAACACCATCAGCGTGGTCGCGAACGACGACAGCACGCCCGGCAGCACCTCACGCGCGCCGTTGATCGCCGCATCGGCGGGGCCGTCGCCCTTGGCTAGGCGCGCGGCGATGTTCTCGGCGATCACGATGGCGTCGTCCATCAGCAGCCCGACGCCGATCAGCAGCCCGACCATCGAGATCATGTTCAGCGTGATGCCGACCGCCGGCAGCACAAACAGCGCCCCGAGAAAGGCCACCGGCAGACCCAGGGTCACCCAGAAGCTGTAGCGCCAGCCGAAGAACAGCCAGAGCACCAGGAACACCAACAACAGCCCCTGAGCGCCGTTGCGCATCAGCATGTTGAGGCGATCGGCGACGATCGAGGCGCGATCCTGGGTCAGCGTCAGCTGCACGCCCTCGGGCGCGATGGCGCGCTCCGTCGCGACGAAGGACTCGACCGCGGCCAGGACCTCGAGGATGTCCTGGTCGCGGGTCTTGGCCACCTCGAGGATCGCGGCGCGCTCGCCGTTGAAGCGCACCTGCTCCTCGGGGTCCTCGAAGCGGTTGCTGATGCTCGCGATCTCGCCGAGCCGAATCGCTGCTCCAGATGCCCCGGAGATCACCACCAGATCGCGCAGCTCGGCCACGCTCTGGCGCTCGTCGTCGAAGCGCAGCAGCAACTCCTCCTGCGGCCCGTCGAGCCGACCCGCCGGGGTGCTGATGCTGCGCCGGCCGACGGCATTGGCGATGTCCTGGGCCGAGAGATCATACTGGCGCAGGCGCCAGGCTGGGATCTCGATGCGCAGCTGATGATCCGAGAAGCCGTTGATGCTGACCTCGGCGACACCGGACAATCGCTTCAATCGGTTCTTCAGGGTCTCGGCATAGGCCTTGAGCACGACCGGATCTTCCGGGCCGGTCACCGCGATCGAGATCACCTGCTCGGTGCGCCCGAGTTCGGTCACCACCGGCGGCTCGGCCTGATCCGGAAACTCATCGATGGCGTCGACATCGGACTTCACATCGTTGAGGAAGCGCAACATGTCGGCGCCCTCGCGCATCACTGCGACCGCGGTGCCAACGCCCTCGCGCGACTCGCAGCGGATCTCCGCGAGATCGGTGATGCCCTCGCGCGCCTCTTCCAGCCGTCGGCAGATCGCATCCTCGACCTCGGCCGGGGTCGCACCGCGGTAGACGACGCGGATCTGGACCTCGTCGGGCTGGATCTCGGGAAAGGTCTCGCGCTGCAGGCCCGGCAGCGAGACCAGGCCCAGGATCATGATCGCGGCCATCATCAGATTGGCCGCGGTTGGATGGCGCACAAACCAGGCGATCATGGGCTGCTCGACGGAGCCGCCTTGACCTGCGGCGATTCAGTACCTTCCGCTTCCCGATACTCGCTGCTCGCGGCGCCGTCAGCCTCTGGCACAGAGGCTTCAGCGGCCGAGGCGCGACCGGATTCAGCATGCTCCGAGGCCGCTTCGCCGCTGCGCATTGCCTCGGCACCCTTGGTGCTCGATGCATCGAGCGTGGCGAGCCGCTCGGCCATCTGCGCGTCGCGCTCGGGCTGCAAGCGCATCCCGCTGACCGCCGGCACCAGATCACTGAGCACGATCTGCTCGCCGGCATCGACGCCTGCGGCAATGGCGGCGACGCCATCCTGGGCAAAGGCGATCTCGACTGGACGGCGCTCGAGGCGCTGGTCCGCATCGACGACGAACACCAGCCCATCACGAACCGCTGCGCGCGGCAGCACGATCATCGGCCGCTGACTGCTCGCGCGCAGCTCGACCTGAACGAACATCCCTTTCGACAGCGGCGGACGCTCGCCAGGGATGACCTGGTCGAACGGCCGGTCGACGGCGACCACCACACCCATGGTCCGCGTATCAGGGTCGATCGCGTCGTCGAAGCGCACGAACTCGGCCGGCCACTCGGCGATATGATCGCCGAGGTCAAGGCGCACCGTCGCCCTGAGCCCGATCCGACGGGGAAGCTCGGCGGTCAGCCGGGCGGGCTCCAGATCGATCGGACCGCGGGCGATGAACAACCGACGCAGCGACGCCATCGGCACCTGCGCCTGGATCTCGACGCGATTGACCGAATCGCCCTCGAATAGGGTCTGACCGACGCCGACGTACTGATCGGCCTCGATCGTCAGATTGGCGACGCGAAGATCGAACGGCGCTGTGATCCGGGTCCGCTCCAGGTCGAGCTCGGCCCGCTGCACGCGCGATTGCAGCACCTCGCGCTGCGCAGGGATCAGTGTCAGCTGATTCCGCAGGCTCTGCACCGCAGTGCGAAGATTCAGCGCGGTGCGCTCGGCCTGATCGACATCGCTTTGCGACGCGGTGCCGCGCTCGGCCAATGTCCGCAGACGCTGTAGCTCCTCCTCGGCCAGCCGCAGCCCGCGCTCCTCGATGGCCAGCGAGGCCTCGGCGTTCGACTGCTCGACCGCCAGCTCGGCGAGCTGAGCGCGGGCCTCGGCCAGCGAAAGCTCGTAGTCGGCCGGATCGATGCGCAGCAGCTCAGTGGCCGTTTCCAGGATCTCGCCATCATGCAGCTGCGGATGCACCGAGACGACGCGGCCCGCCACTTGCGCGACCGCATCCCAGATCTGGGCCGGCTCCACGGGTCCGTAGCCGACCGCCTTGGGCGTCAGCGCGATCTCCCGCGCCTCCAAGACGCGAACCGTCCAAGCAAGCTCGTCCGGGGTAGCTGTCACCGGAGCCTCCTGGCTGCGCGCCATCCAGACCAACACCGCGGCTCCGAGCAGGATCGGCGGAAGGATCAGCCAGCGTCGCCAGCGCTGGCCCTTGGCATCGGGCATAACCGGAATCCGCTGCAGAAAGACCGAGAGGGTCGGTCGGGGGCAGTCATCTTACCGAAAAACGGCGCACGCCCGCAGCAGACGGGCGTTCAATCAGGCGCTCGGGGAGCTTGCGGAGCTCGCACGCCGGTGCTTTAGGGCCTAAGCCCGCACGCCGTAGCTACAGCCGCTGAGAAATCCATATCGCCGATGGCGCCAGCCGGCATCGGCGGCGCCTCTTCGTCCTTCGGCGCCTCGGCCACCATGGCCTCGGCGGTGATAGCGGTGTTCATGGGCCCGTGTGAGCGCGAGGCTTTTCAGTCACAGGCATGTTCTATCATGCGATCGTCGACCACGACGTAGCTCAGCGTGACAGCAGGCTTGGAAAAGCGACGAGCAGGATCTAAATGGAAGTGAAGAGCAGCGAAGATATACGCCTTGCTGAAGGCAACTTCGGTCAAGTTAACGCTCGCCTGTTACCGCGTGACCCCATTCGCCGGCGAAGTGATCGAGATCCGGCCGATTGGAGTAGTCGCTGAAACCGAGGTGGTTACCCCTATGCGGCCGCAGCACTTTCCCAAGGCCGTAGGTTGAAGTCGACGGTCACCAAGTTGCTGAGCAGGCCCTGAGCGCATTCGGCACATCGTCCGCAGCAGGTGGCAACCTTCAACCGGTCCTTAAGACACTCGAGGGAGTACGCTCCATCGTTACAGGCTTCGTGTATCTGTCGATCTGTGACCTTGTTGCACACACAGACATACATGGGGCGTTCACCTTCTGTTCGACTCAATGTTCACTTAGCATAGCGTTAACGAGAGCGATTCGCAATAATTTTTCTTACTCTTGTTCCCTCACCCACGCTCAACAGTGCACGGGCAGCGATGAGATCGGTGCCCACTTGAACACCGTCATCGAACCTGAGTGGCGTAGCCGACCCCGGTCTCATCGTCCAGTCCGTCCTCACCGACGTGTGGTCAAGCACAGTACAACAAACCACAACCTTTACGGAGACGCTCTGTGCAAGGCGATAACCCGGTGATACTGGCCCTGAACGACTGCCTCAAGGACCAGCTCACCGCAATCAACCAGCTGTTCCTCCACGCGCGTATGACCAAGAACTGGGGTCTGCACGCGTTTAACCACTACGAGTACAAGCGCTCCATTCAGGCCATGAAGATGGCCGACGACCTCATTGAGCGCATCCTGTTCTTGGAAGGTCTGCCGAACCTGCAAGACCTCGGCAAGCTGATGATCGGTGAAGATGTGCCGGAGGTCCTCGCCGGCGACATGTCCATGCTGAGCACCATACGCGCGCGTGTGGTTAGCGCGATCAAGCTCTGCGAGGATCATAAAGACTACGTGAGCCGCGACGAGCTGACCGAAATTCTGGAGGAGATCGAAGAGCACATCGACTGGGTGGAGTCTCAGCAATGGCTGATCGCCAACACCGGTCTCGAGAACTATCTGCAGTCTATGATGGGGAATGACTAGCGATGAAAGGTAGCCCAAAGGTCGTCGAACACCTGCAAAGCCTGCTCAACTGCGAGCTCGCCGCTCGCCACCAATATCTCGGCCACGCGCGCAAGCTGCACGACTGGGGCCTGCATAGGCTCGCGGAGCACATGGAGCACGAGCTCGTCGAGGAGGCCGAACACGCGGATAAGCTCATCGAGCGGATGCTGTTCCTCGAGGCGGAGCCGGACTACAACAGCATGGACAAGGTCAACATCGGTCGTGACGTTGAGGAGATGCTGAAGCTGGACCTGAATGTCGAATACAGCGTTGCCGCCGCCTTGAAAGAGGCCATGGCCGTCTGTGAGGCCGAACAGGACTACGACACCCGCGACATCCTGCTACAGCTGTTGCATGACACGGAGATGGACCACGCCTGGTGGCTGGAGCAGCAGCTTAACCGTATCCGGCTCATGGGTATTCAGAACTACGCGCAGTCCCAAATGGGCAAAGGAACGCAGCCCGCCGCCGACGGATAGCCACCCCTTGCGCCCTCTGAGGCCGAGTGTTGCCTGGAACACCTGGTTGACGGGGGGCGGCTGAGAGCTCGGTCGTGGCGTGCTCCGCGATAAGGCGGCATCCTTTGGTACAAGGCGGGTGTGTCCGGTCGTAACCGCAGAGCCTCGCCGCAGCCATCGCAACTTGCCTCCAGCCTGCCGGTCACACCTCCCGATAGATCGAAGCCCCCTGCGTAAGAAACTCCTCGGCCTTCTCCTGCATCCCGACCTCGATGGCCTGCTCGGCGTCATCAAGCTGATGGGCCTTGGCATAGTCGCGCACGTCCTGGGTGATCTTCATCGAGCAGAACTGCGGACCGCACATGGAGCAAAAATGCGCGACCTTGGCCGATTCCTTGGGCAGGGTCGCGTCATGAAACTCGCGCGCCCGATCGGGATCAAGACCGAGGTTAAATTGGTCCTCCCAGCGGAACTCGAAGCGTGCCTTGGACAGCATGTTGTCGCGCAGCTGGGCCGCCGGATGGCCCTTGGCCAGATCG
>NZ_JBUDPI010000256.1:0-5778 GCF_054919635.1 Halochromatium sp.
TGTCCGAGAAATAGTCGTCCGAAAAAGACTCGAAAAAACTTTTTGTGTCCGAAAGATAAAGAAGGGCAAACGGCCGATTCGGTGGGCAAATGCGTAGCGCATGTTGCGCACCGAGCCGCCGACGCTGGAGAAGCACGGAGGGGTGTGTGGCGCGCCCGGAAGGATTCGAACCTCCGACCACCTGGTTCGTAGCCAGGTACTCTATCCAGCTGAGCTACGGGCGCGACGAGCAGGTAATTATCGTAAGACGGCGAGATGCTGTCAAGCGCTTGTACGGGAATTCTCGCGACCCTCTGTCGGTGGGTCGAGGGGACGCAGCGCGCTCATCGATAAGACGCGCTCGAGCGGCAGGCTAGTGCTGCATCCTGTATCCTTACCAACCGCATAAAGACTGAGGCCCAAGAGCGCTGGCTTTGTGACGACTCTTGGGCGAGCTGGGAGGATTCTGATGCGTCTGGTGTTGATTGCGCTCTCGGCGCTGTGGGCCGTGGGAGCCTTGGCTGCCTTTCTGCAGACGCGTCATCGCCCCCTAGAGGCCAAGCTGAGCGCTGGCTACCTGGTGGTCTGGCCGGCACTCTTGGTGCTGGTCTATATCAATCAACCGGTGCCCCTCTGGATCTCAGTCCCAGTGTTCTTTGGCTTCATTCCCTGGTTCTTGGCTGGTCCCCATCTCTGGGGCATTCTGAAAGACCCTGGCCGGATCAAGCCGGGCGAGGTCGTCGGTATCCCGGTTGGCTATTGGAGGTGGGGTAGCTTGGCTGCGATCCTGTTGGGCATCCTGTTCGATGTGCTGGTGCGCCCCTAGCTGTGCGCTGTGACCGGCCCATGTCTGCTTGCTTTCCATCCGTTGCTGGTGCGCTTGTCGCCCGCTTCCAGGCTCAGTCGGGCTCTGTCAGGCCCAGTCGGGCTCAGTTCTCTGCCAGGCGCCGCATTGGTCGCGCGCGACCCTCTAGCCGTATCACTGCCTTATGATCAATCCGCCGAATAATCAGCCACCGAGCGACATCCGTAAGATCGACGCGCTGCTGCAGATCGTCGCGCGCCTGCGCGATCCAGAGCGGGGCTGTCCTTGGGACCTGAAGCAGACGATGCGCAGCATCCTGCCGTTCACGCTCGAGGAGGCCTATGAGGTTGCCGAGGCGAGAACGACGATATGCCAGAGCGGCGCGAGGAGCTCGGCGACCTGCTGTTTCAGGTCGCAATCTACTCGCAGATGGCCGAGGAGAAGGACGCCTTCAGCTTTGAGGATGTGGTTGAGGCGATCTGCGACAAGATGATCCGTCGCCATCCGCATGTGTTCGGCGATGTGCGTGTGGAGTCTGAGGCCGAGGTGCGCGCGAATTGGGAGCGGATGAAGGCGGACGAGCGCGAGGCCAAGCATGAGCGACCACACATCAGCGTGCTTGACGGCGTTGCGCAAGCCTTGCCGGCTTTGGTGCGCGCGGAGAAGCTGCAGAAGCGCGCTGCGAACGTGGGCTTCGACCTCGATGACCTCGATCATGTCGTCGAGAAGATCAGGGAGGAGCTCCAAGAATGTGAGGAGACCTTTGCCGAGCATGCTGATCCGACCGAGCGCGTGCACGAGGTCGGCGACCTGATCTTCTCTTGCGTCAACCTGGCTCGGCATCTTGGCGTTGACGCCGAACAGGCGCTACGCGCGGCCAATCATCGCTTCGAGCGCCGCTTTCAGCGCATCGAGGTCTGTCTCCGCGCTGCAGGTCAGGTTCCCGCGCACTCCCAACGTGCCGAGATGGATCGGCTTTGGGAGATCATCAAGAACGAACAGCATTGACGGCCGTCCCTAGAGGCAGCAGCAGGCATGCGAGAGCGCATCCGATGAGCTTCCTAGCACAGATTGAGGAGTGCAATCGCTGGGCGGCTGGTGACTTTATTCCCTTCATCGTCGAGGGCGAGCAGCTCGGCATGGCGCGCCGCGAGTTTGCGGAGGCCCTAGACAGCCTGAGCGACCTTGGCGAGGCATTGTTGCTCGACCAGTTTGCGCTGCAGTGGGTGAGTGCGCCAAGCGGATTTGCGGCGCGCACCGAGGCGATGCAGCGGCTCTGCGATGAGCTGATTGCGGGCGGACTGATCAGCCATCGACACGGCGAGCAATACCCGGTCACGCCAAGCCGGCGCGAGGATGCGCGTTTCCTGATCGACCGTGCCTGCGCGCCTTACTTTGGCGTGCGTGCCTTCGGACAGCATCTCAATGGTTTTGTGCGAAGACCCGATGGCCTCTGGATGTGGATCGCCCGGCGTGCGGCAGACCGACGGGTTTACCCAAACCGGCTTGACAACATGGTTGCCGGCGGCCTGCCTTGGGGGATTTCCTTGGCAGAGAATGTCCGCAAGGAGTGCGCGGAGGAAGCGGGGATGCCGGAGCACCTGGCCGACCGCGCCGTCCCAGTCGGCGCCATCACCTACTGCCGTGCCTCCAAGCGGGGACTCAAGCCAGACGTGATGTATTGCTACGATCTGGAGCTGCCCGCAGACTTCGAGCCTCAGTGCCAAGACGGCGAGGTCGCCGGCTTTGAGCTGATGCCCATTGACCGAGTCGCTGAGATCGTCGACAACACAGACGCCTTCAAGCTCAACTGCAATCTGGTCATCATCGATTTCCTGGTCCGCCATGGTGTGCTGACACCCGAACATCCCGACTATCTGGAGATCGTGCAACGGCTTCGCTCGCTGGCCTGAGTGCGACAGGATCGCGAGCGGCCCTGCTGATCTTCGGTACCACTCTCTCGAGGGCAACATGAGCATTCAGTTTGGCATTCAACGTCGTCGATCGGTTCAGGTCATGGTCGGCGGACTTGGGGTCGGCGGCGACGCGCCGGTGCGCGTGCAGTCGATGACCAATACCGACACCGCTGACATCGAGTCCACCGTGACCCAATGCGCGGAGCTGGCCCGTGCCGGCTCCGAGTTCGTTCGGATCACGGTCAACAATGAGAGTGCCGCGGAGGCGGTGCCGCGTATTCGAGACCGGCTCGAGGCGATGGACTCACCGGTACCACTCATTGGCGATTTCCACTTCAACGGTCACCGACTGCTGGCTGACTATCCGGCGTGCGCCGAGGCACTGGCCAAGTACCGGATCAACCCCGGTAATGTCGGTCGTGGAGAGAAGCGTGATACCCAGTTTGCGACCATGATCGAGATCGCCTGCCGCTACGATCGGCCTGTGCGCATCGGTGTCAACTGGGGCAGCCTTGACCCGGAGCTGGTGGCGCGCATGATGGATGCCAATGCCCGCTCTGGGAGCCCTAGGACGGCCGACGAGGTGATGCGCGAAGCCATGGTCGAATCCGCCGTGGGCAGCGCATTACGCGCAGAGGAGCTCGGCCTTGGGCGCGATCACATCATCCTCTCCTGCAAGATGAGCGGGGTACAGGACCTGATCGCGGTCTATCGGATGCTTGCTGAGCGCACCGACCATGCCCTGCATCTGGGGTTGACCGAGGCTGGCATGGGGTCGAAGGGGATCGTCGCCTCCACGGCGGCGCTGTCGGTGATCCTGCAGGAAGGGATCGGCGATACCATCCGTGTCTCATTGACCCCGGCGCCCGGCGAATCACGCACCCGCGAGGTCGTGGTCGCACAGGAGATCCTGCAGACCATGGGAATGCGCTCATTCGCCCCCATGGTCACCGCGTGCCCGGGATGCGGCCGGACCACGAGCACCGTGTTCCAGGAGCTCGCCGAAGACATCCAGGGCTACCTACGCGATCAGATGCCGGTATGGCGCGAGACTTACCCTGGCGTCGAAACCCTGCAAGTAGCGGTGATGGGCTGCGTGGTCAACGGGCCTGGCGAGAGCAAACATGCAAACATCGGCATCAGCCTGCCTGGCACCGGCGAGCAGCCATCGGCGCCGGTCTACATCGACGGCGAGAAGGCGACGACACTGAAGGGGCCGGATATCGCGGAGCGCTTTAAGGCGATGGTCAACGATTACATCCACGAGCGTTTCAGCGCGCGATGAGTCTGGCCCGACTAGATTCACGGCACATCGGTCTTCATGGCATCTGACCACCAACAATTCGACTGCGGAGAAACGACGAATGACAAGAAAGGTAGCGGCTGTCTCAACCCTCGCACTGATGCTCGCTGGCAGTCTGTCGGCCGGGACGGCGCTTGCCGACGATCCGATGATGGTCTCGGTGAAGCGTCTATCATTAGAGACGGCACAGAAGATCGCGCAGGCCACCGTCGACGCCTGCCGCGAGAAGGGGATTCAGATCGGCGTCACCGTCGTCGACCGCGACGGCGTCGTCCAGACCCAGTTGCGCGACACCATTGCGGCCCCGATCACGATTCCGATCAGCTATAAGAAGGCCTACACCGCGGTCAACTTCAATGCGGCCACGTCGGCGCTGGAGCCGCGCGCGGATACCGCCGTCGGCCGTCAGGATTTTCTGGTGATGTCAGCCGGTGGCGTGACGGTCGAGGTCGGCGGCTCGCTGGTGGGCGGCGTTGGTGTCAGTGGTGCGCCATCCGGTGAGACCGACGAGGAGTGCGCCCAAGCCGGCGTTGATGCGGTCCAGGATGATCTGGATATGGCGATGTAGAATCTGGCTGCGAGCACTCATGTGACGAGCTTCAGCGCGCCGCGGACCGAGCCCGCTGAAGCTCCTGTTTAGCTTGTTCGAGCCGTTGCTCTGCCTCTTCGACTCGATTGAGATAAGAGGCTGAGGGGACACGGCCCCCCGTAGCAAGGGTCTGCCAATCTTCCGGATTTCGTCGAACCTTGGCCTCCTGCAGCGCTTGCTGAGCCTCGCGAACTGTCGATTCTGCTTCAGCAACCCGCTCCATGGCTTCTTGCTCCTGCACCTGACGCTGCGCGGCCGAGGTCTCAACCTGGGCTTGAATCGCTTGCACTCGCGCCTCGGCCGCGGCCTGCTCAGCTGGAGTAGGTCCTGGTGGGATCTCAACAGGTTCAACGGCAACGGCCGACGGCGGTGGCCGAGACGAATAGGTGATTTCCCCCTCGGGTCCGATGCTCTTGTAAACGGGCTGAGCCATCAGCGTAAGCGAAGCGCCTAGCCCAAGCAGAACGAGGGCGCCTAGGCCAAACTTGGACCCCGCCTCGAGCTCTTGGAGAAGCATCCCGCCCATCCGATAGCGAAGGCGTCGGAGCCCATCGCGGCTCCCGACGCCCTTAGCCCTGTCCATTGCGCGAGGGAGTCAGAAGCTACCCGTCGCACCTGCGGTAATGATCGAGAGCATCTCGCCGTTGATGGTGATCGCTATCGCCTGCAGCTCCGGTGGCAGCTCATAGGCATTGATGATCATGTCCAGATTGAGCATCTCAAGCCAATGGCGACCATCATTGTCCTCGACGAGTGCGATGGCGCAGGGCATATAGGCGGCATAGATGGTGTTGAAGCGCACCATCTTGACCGCGTCTTCGGGCCGACAAAACTGAAAGATCTCCAATCTTGGCGAGTCGAGACCCCGTGCTTCCAGCTCGGCGCTGACGTTCTGGTGGCCAACCAGCTTCATGTTGAGCTCAACGGCCTTTGAGTTCATCGCGTCGATGGCGTCGTCCGGGGTCACGCCTTCGGCGAGGCCAAGCTTGAGCACCGTCTGGCCAATCTCGACCATGTTGACCTCGGGCGCACTGGGGTCGCCTTCGGCAGCCATCGCCAAGGGCAGGGAAAATGGCGACAGAAACAGAAGGATGGCCGATACAAGAATGCGTTTGAGCATGAGCAGAACTCCTTGGTGTTTATCCGCGAGCGCCGAAGCCACCCACGTTATTCGTCGTTATCGTCA
>NZ_JBUDPI010000257.1:0-5749 GCF_054919635.1 Halochromatium sp.
GAGCCCGGTTGAGATATAGGGATGGGATTGAGCGTCGACGTCAGGATTGACTCGCAACGAGATCGGCGCCACTGCGCCGAGCTCGGCCGCGATGGTATTGATGCGTTCAAGCTCTGATTCTGATTCGATGTTGAAGCAGCGGATACCAACCTCGAGCGCCCGGCGGATCTCGTCAGCGCGCTTGCCAACCCCAGAGAAGATCACCTTGGCAGGATCACCCTGAGCCGCTAACACCCGCTCCAGCTCGCCGATCGAAACGATATCGAAGCCGGCTCCCAAGCGCGCGAGCAGGTTGAGCACGGCCAGATTCGGGTTGGCCTTGACCGCGAAGCAGATCAGGTGCGGACGGCGGCCGAAGGCCTTGTCGAAGGCGTGCCAGTGGCGGGTCAGAGTGGCACGAGAGTAGACGTAACAAGGGGTACCGAACTGCTCAGCAATGACGCGCAACGGAACCTGCTCGGCACACAGCTGATCTCCCTGGTAGTTGAAGTGATCCATAAGCGAGGGTCAGGGGCTCTCCGGCTCGGACGGCACCACCGGCACGTCGTCAAGGGCCTCGAGGCCCTCATCAGACCTGTCCGGCCCAGGGATTGGCGCTGTTTGGCTGGCGCCGCCTTGGCTAGTATCCGACAGATACAAAGGACCCTTCTGGCCACAAGCGGCCAG
The DNA here is from genome assembly GCF_054919635.1 of Halochromatium sp. Classification (NCBI taxonomy): domain Bacteria; kingdom Pseudomonadati; phylum Pseudomonadota; class Gammaproteobacteria; order Chromatiales; family Chromatiaceae; genus Halochromatium; species Halochromatium sp. Next base: position 667 of record NZ_JBUDPI010000257.1, read on the forward strand.
CATCTGACCGAGCGCAAGGATCGCGATGACCAGGTACAGCAGATAGCGGGCCCAGCAATTCATGACTCAATACTGTCGGATCGTGCAAGGTCGAGCAAGCGGCTGGGGTTGCCGCGGTGCTGAGTCTTGATCACCTACTTAGATCACCGAGCTGGGATCACCTATTTGCCAATCACACCCTTAACGAATCCCACCACCTTGTCTTGCGCCTCTCTGGCCCAAGGCGGCTGAGGCCAATTCCAGCCGATGACAATGCCCACCGCGACCCAAAATAGTGCGACAAGTAACATCCTCAACCTCCGCCGCTCGTTGGCGGCCTCTACAACAGTGTCCGGGAAGACCCTAGAGTATGAATGACTTTTCGCACCTGGGCCACCTCTAGCACCAGCCTCTAGCCGCCCTCTGAGACCCCTTACTGGGTCGGATCTGGACCGCGGAGCTAGGGCAAGATCGTGATCGGTGTGCCATCGCGAACCAGCCGCCAGATCTCGTCCATCTCTTCGTTACCCACCGCAATGCAGCCATCCGTCCAGTCTGTGCGCCGATACTCTTCAGCCAGGCGTGGCGACGAGAGCCAGTTTGGCAAGCCATGGATCATGATCATGCCACCCGGCGAGACCCCAAGCGAGCGCGCAACAGTGCGATCGAGTGCGTTCGGGTACGACACATGGATGGACTTGTAAAACGAGCTGTTTGGGTTGCGCCAATCTAGGACATAGTTGCCCTCGGGGGTGCGCTCATCGCCCTCTTGAATCTTATGGCCGCGAGGCTGGTCTCCGAGCGAGATGCGATAGGTGCGATAGACGGCGCCATCCTTGTGCAGCTCCATCGTTCGCTTCGACTTCTTCACCAGCACCGAATCCACGTAAGGACTCGATGTCGCAGCCGGTTTCGACGCACAGCCCGCGCTCAGGCCGACGATCACCAGCATGATCGTGAGCACGAGCCACAGAGACTGCGATCGGCCGCCACTCGAGTGCCGGCTCGGGACACCGCTGAAATACCCGCGCTTGAGCATCGGTAATAGTCCTAAAGTGAGCCCGTTAGGGAGCAAACCTGAGATGGATTCTACTCGAGCCACGAGGCGAGCGATAGGCCACAATGCGGGCTAGCGCAGGATCATCTCGGGAACCCTTGACCCAAGCGATCGAAACGCCTGTGCTAGCATCCGTCGTGCTCTGTTCACACGAAAGCTTATCCCGGCCCGCGGCGTCTCCTAAACCCATGCGAATCCTCCTGCGCATCCTGCTAAGCCTCCTGGTGCTGATCCTTGTCCTCGGGCTGGCTGCAGCCCTGTTGGGTCCCTTCGCCATCAGTCCAGGACCGGCACCTGGGGTCACCGATGCCGCGCTCGTCGCAGCGCCTGAGAGCCGCTTCATCGCGCTGCCGACCTCGGCTGAAGAACGGGCTGAAGAAGACCACGAGCTTCACTACCTGGCGGGGCTGGAGCAGGCGGTGCAGGGCCCAGCCTTTATGCTCCTGCACGGCTTCACCTTCAACCTGTTTACCTGGAGCGAGCTGTTCGACGTCTTTGCCCAATATGGGCCAGTGGTCGCTTACGATCAGTTGCCCTATGGACTGAGCGCCAAGCCGGTACCTGATGCTCAGCAAGGACCAGACATCTACAGCAAAGCTGCCGCTCTTGAGCGGCTGTTCGCGCTCGCTGATGCGCTCGAGCTCGACGAGCTGATCCTGGTTGGAAACTCATCCGGCGGCACGCTCGCCTTGGAGGCAGCACTCGCCCAACCTGAGCGCGTCGCCGGACTCATTCTGATCGCCCCTTGGGTGTATTCAAAGCGGCCAATCTTGCCGGACTGGCTCGTCGGCTTACCGCAGATACAGCGCGTTTCGCTGGGGCTGGCGCGCTACTTGGGCCGCGACAGCCCGCTGCTCGACTACTCCTATGCCGACCCATCGAAGATCGATGAAGAGCGGCGCGCGTTGACAGGCGCCCATCGGCTGATGGCAGGCTGGGACCTTGCCTGGGGCGCCTTGCTCCAGCGCTCGCTGACTGATCCGGTGACCATTGCCGAGCGTCTTGGGGAGATCGAGCAGCCCACGCTGGTCCTGACCGGGGATGCCGATCAGATCGTACCCATGAGCGATACAATGGCCACCGCAAAGACCTTGCCGAATGCGACCTTGGTGCAACTCTCCGGCTGCGGCCACCTGCCTCAGGAAGAATGCCCAGACCAGGTCGAAGCGGCGATCAGAGACTGGCTCGCGGCACGCGGCCTTCAGGCCGAGCCAACACCCTGAGCCGCTGACGCGGCTCAAGACATCCCTCCGACCGAGGACGCGATGATGAGCGCAGCGGCCGAGCAACAAGAACAGCCTAGCCTGGACCCAACGCAGGCAACCGATCCAGCCTCTGGGCAAGGCCCAGACGACAGGCCAAGCTGCTTGGTGTTTGGCGCCAGTGGCTATATCGGCAGCCACCTGGTACCGAGACTGCTGGACGAGGGCATCGCAGTGCGCGTGAGCAGTCGCAATCGCGCAGTGCTCGAGGCGCGCGGCTGGGATGGCGTCGAGATTGTCACCGCCGATGCGCTCGAGTCCCCGAGTCTTGACCGAGCGCTCGCCGGTATCGAGATCGCCTACTACCTGGTGCACTCGATGGCCGCCGGCAAGGACTTCGGGCGGCTCGACCTCCAGGCCGCGGCCAACTTTGCTGAAGCAGCCGAGCGTGCCGGTGTTCGGCGCATCGTCTATCTGGGCGGCCTGGTTCCGGACGATGCCGAGAGCGAGCATATCGTCTCTCGCCGCGATACTGGCGACGTTCTGCGTCGCGGCAAGGTCCCGGTGACCGAGCTACGCGCAGGCATCATCGTTGGGCCTGGCTCGGCCGCCTTCGAGGTCATGCGCGACCTGGTCTATCACCTGCCGGTGATGATCACACCGCGTTGGGTCGAGGCCAAGTCCCCACCGCTGGCGCTCGACAATCTGCTCATGTACCTGGTGCGGCTACCACAGCTCGAGGCAGCCGAAGGTCGCATCTTCGACGCCGGCGGCCCAGAGACCCTGACCTACCGGGAAATGATGTGCATCCTGGCCGAGGTGGGCGGCCGGCGCCCGCCACTGATCATCCCTGTGCCCGTGCTGACCCCGAAGCTCTCGGCCTACTGGCTGCGCTTCGTGACGGCAGTACCGACCAACATCGCCCGCGCCCTGATCGAGGGGCTCAAGCATGACTTTTCCGCTGACGACAGCGAGCTGAAGCGTTTGGTACCCCAACATCTGCTCGGTTTCCGTGAGGCGGTCGAAGCCGTCTTCGCCGCCGAGCGCGAAAGTGCGCCCGTCGTCGCCCGCTGGATCGAAGGAGCCTTCGCCGTGCGCCAACAACGTATCGACTATGCCTATTACGCCAAGCGCGCTGGAGGCAGCGCCGAGACCTCGGCGCCGCCAAGCGCGGTCTGGCCGCTGGTCTCCGGGATCGGAGGCTCTGAAGGCTGGTACTACATGAACGGTCTTTGGCAGCTGCGCGACCTGATGGACAAGCTCGCTGGCGGCCCCGGCGGACAGCATGGGCGCCGCCACCCGACCGAGCTGCGCGTCGGCGATCGGATCGGCTCCTGGAGCGTCATCGGTCTCGAGCCCGAGCGCCGTCTGAGTCTGGCCTTCGGTATGCGCGCCCCCGGCGCTGGGATGCTGGAATTTGACCTGGAGCCGCGCGCTGATGGCGGCACCAAGCTCAGTATCACTGCCTACTGGCATCCAGCCGGAGTCTGGGGATTGGCCTATTGGTACAGCTTCCAGCCAGCCCATCAGTTCATCTTCAGCGGCACGGCCAAGGCGATCTGCCAGCGAGCCGAGGCTCGCTCGGGTTGATCAACCACCATCACAACCGCCAAAGGAGCCTTCCATGCACGTCAGCGATTACATGACCGCGACCCCAGTAACGATCGAGACCAGCGCCGACTACCAAGAGGCGTTCCAGATCATGGAAGAGCGCGACCTACACCACTTGCCCGTGGTCGACGCCGAAGGCACCGTCATCGGCATCCTAACCCGACGCGATCTGCAGCTGGCCGCGCGCTGCTTCAAGGAGGCACCGACCGAGGTCGGCGAGGTGATGCATAGTCCAGTGACCACCATCGCCCCGGATGCCGATCTCAGCGTCGCGGTCGAGCGCATGCGCAGTGATCGGATTGGCTGCCTGCCGGTCTCCACCGACGGTGGACGCCACCTCGTCGGCATCATCACCGAGACCGATCTGCTGCACGCACTTGCGCAGCTGCTGGCAGCACGCTAAAGCCGCAGCTCCAGCTCAGGCATCAGTCTTTGCTGATGCCTGATGCCTCACGGACCCATTCACGGTCACGATTGCTGATCTAGGCGGGACTTGATCACCGTTTCCATCCGCCCGAGTCATCTGCGCGTATCCAAGCCCTACTGGCCTGACAGCATCTAAACCTTATGAAGCCCTGAAGACAGCGGGCTCGCCGGGGCTGGCAGGACTCACGCGCAAGACCGACGCGCTTATGGCCTAGCAAAACGCCCTAACAACTGCTTGAATTCTGAGTGAGTCCGCCGCAATTCGGCAATAACCTTAGTGTTTGTCGGAGATACGCACAATGAGAATGGACAAGCTGACAAGCAAGTTCCAGATGGCCCTCGCCGATGCGCAAAGTCTCGCGGTGGGCCGCGACAATCAATTCATCGAGCCGGTGCATCTGATGGTGGCCCTGCTCGATCAGGACGGCGGCACCGTGCGCCATCTACTGGCGCAGGCCGACGTTAGCGTCAATCGGCTTCGCTCAGCACTTGGTGAGATGCTCGAGCGTCTGCCGCAGGTCTCGGGTACCGGCGGCGACGTCACCGTTTCCAATGCCTTGGGCAAACTGCTCAACCTCACCGATAAGCTGGCGCAGTCGCGCAATGACCAGTACATCAGCTCCGAGCTGTTCGTGCTCGCCGCGCTCGAGGATAAGGGCGAGCTCGGCAAATTGCTGCGCGAGGCCGGTGCGAGCAAGGGCGCGCTGGAGAAAGCCATCGAGAACCTGCGCGGCGGCGAGGCAGTGAGTGATCCGAACGCCGAGGAGCAGCGTCAGGCGCTCGAGAAATACACCATCGACATGACCGA
>NZ_JBUDPI010000258.1:0-5723 GCF_054919635.1 Halochromatium sp.
TGCTTGCAGCAGGTCGAGGCAGGTCCCTTGCGCGAGTACCTCGGGCGACCGCTCCCGTCGCCGAAGCTCGACTATCGCTGCGTCGACTACGTCGCCATCGACCTCGAGACCACCGGCCTCGACCCGAAGCAGGACCAGATGCTGAGCGTCGGCTGGGTGGTGGTGCGCGGCCAGCGCATCGAGCTCGCCAGCGCCCGCCATCGGCTGCTGCGTTGCGACGGCGATATCCCGGCGGAGACCGCTGTGATCCACCAGATCACCGATGACGAAGCCGCCGCCGGCCTGAGGCTAGGCCGGGTGCTACGCGAGCTGCTCGGCGTGCTCGCCGGGCGGGTGCTGATCGCCCATCATGCCAAGATCGAGCTCGGCTTCCTCGACGCCGCCTGTCGCGATCTCTACGGCGCCGGACTGCTGGTGCGCTGCATCGATACCGAGGTCTTGGCGCGACGCACCTTCGAGCGCCGCAACATCCCTTTTCGCCCCTCCGAGCTGCGCCTGCATTCCCTCTGCGAGCGCTACAACCTGCCCCGCTACCGCGCCCACAACGCCTTCTACGACGCCTTAGCAGCGGCCGAGCTGTTCCTCGCCCAGGTCGCCTATCGCGACAATGGCAACGGTTTTCGGCTGGGCGATCTACTGTAACCGGGCCTCATGCGCGAGTTGCCGTTCGAGGCCCTTGAGTACCGCTTCTGCGTGGCTCCATAACCCGACCATCGGGGGCTCCATTAGGGCGGTCCGTGCCGCCCCTCCTGAACGCCCGATCCTTGTCTCCGGAATCAATCTGAACGGGCACTCTCCAGTTGCCTGTCACCGGTCTCTCATGTCGACGCCTGATGCAAAGTAATCTGCGTAAACGGAATGGTCCAGCCGTGGCGATTGCAGGCATCGACGAGGATGCGTTGGATGGCGCCGCGGATGAGCTCGGTGCTTGAGGCAGCGGAGCCGTCGAGTCGCACCTCGATCCGATAATCCAGCGATGAGGTGCCAGCGGCCGCGAAGATCACAGTCACCGCCTGCAATTGCCCTTCATCGAGCATTGCTGGTAGCGCTTCAGTAAGCGCTGCTTGCATCAAGTCTGGGACCTCGCTGGTAGCAATGGCCCGATGGGCGTAATCGATACCGAAATGCTCGACGATGCGGAATCGCTCCGCGAGCCGCCGCGGGTGCTGCTGCAGAAAGTCGCTGGTTGGATAGACGATCTCAGCGCCGCCGAGGTCGGTCAGGCGCACCGTGCTCGGACTCTGGTGGCTGACCTGACCCAAGAGCCCATCATCAAGCTCGACCCAGTCGCCAAGCCGGGTCGGGAACCAGACCTCATCGTCGCCCGGCGGGCGCGAGTGATAGCCGACCAGGTCACGCACCGGTAGCTGCTGAATGCCACCATCGAGCTCCGGATTGACCAGCTGCGCCCGAAAGGCGAGGGACTCGACCCGATAGGGCAGGTTGTTGAACAGGATGCGCTCGCCCTCACGCACGGTGCCGACGTTCAGGATCAGCTTCACCGACTCGATCTGGCTCGGCAGGGTGTTGATGCTGGCCCAGCCGATGCCGATCAGGAAGATGATGATGATGCCGAGCATGAACCAATCGCCAGCGGCATTGAACACCGCCATCATCGCAAGCAGGCCGCCGAGGACGCTAAAAACATGCAGCAGCAGCAACGCCAGGCGACTGCTGAACTGCTTCTCGGCGTGCGGCTTGCGCAGGCGCATGAGCTGGGTCGCCAGCCAGCGCACGCCGAAGAACACCAGGCCGAAGGCGGCGATCGCCAACAGCAGGTTCAGGCCGCGGGTTTGAACGAAGTTGCGCGCGTAGGAGGTGGTCTCGTCGAGTAAAGACTGTCGCTCCTCGAGCTTGCTCTGCAATTGCAGATCGAGCGCGGTATAGCGATTGGTGGCCTCATCGGCAAGGCGTTGCCAATGTTCCAAGCGTGCCTCGAGACGCTCGCGCAGCGTGCCTGAGGGCTCTTGCGCAAGCAGCCATTCCAGCCGATCCACTGCCTGGCTCGCCTGTGTCTTGCGCTCACCGATGGTATCGAGCTCGGCGCGCAGCTCGCCGATGGCACGGGACTCGGCCGTCGCGCTCTTCAGCTCTGCCAGGATCGGCTTGAGCAGGTTGCTCAGCTCTCGCTGCCAATCGAAGCTCTGCTCCTCTTCCTGGACGAAGGGGCTCAGATCGATCTCCAGCGCAAAGCGGTCGAACTGACGACGTTGCTCGGTCAATTCGGCGCGGAGCTCGCGAAGACGTGCAGCCAGGTCTTCACGGGTCACCTGATCGCGAGCCTCCACCAACTGCTGCTGAACCTCGGCCACCTGCCGCTCTTTGCTCGCCAGCGCCTGATGCAAGGCATTCAAGGATTGGAGCGCCGAGGGATCGAGCGGATCGCCCTCTTCGGCCTCAAGCTCAGCAGTGAAGCCGGCCTGAGGGCCGCCGCTGTCGGCCACCTCAGCGACCTCGTTGCCGACCGACTGCTTAGCAGACTCCTTAGCGACGGCCTGCTCCTGAGCAACGGTCTGCCCTTGAACGGCAGCCTGCTTCTGCGCAAGGCTGTCGGCATCCCGAGCCGATGGCTGAGCCAACAGCGGTCCTACGGCGCTGAGCCCGGCCACCAGCAGCAAGCTGGCAAGCCGGATCGAGGAAACAGAATGACAAGACATCACAAAACCTCGGACTTCGTTTCCGAATTAGGGCGCGCAGTCGTGCACAAACGAGTGGAGATCAGCATGAAGCCCGAAGAAACCGGCGGCCATCCCATGGAAAAGGCTGTCTGAGGCGGCGATGGACGGGGAGTGCGCCCAGCGCGGGAGCCGTCGAGCCGAGGCAGGGCCCCTTCCCACCGAGGCATCTCAACCGGCGCCCCCGCAACCGGCCGCCCCGCAACCGGCCGCCAAGAGCGGCGCCGGGGATAATCCGCCGACGCCGTCATGGCGTTGAAGCAGGCTATTGATATTTATCGCAGCCGCTCTTGTCTTTAATAGCATCCAAGAACACCGCGTCGTACCAGGCGACCTGTTTGCCACAAATATGGTAGAGATTCACCGAATTTGCGTGCCCCTTAAAGAAGAGGGCGACCCCGACTACCACGATAGCGAACAGAAACAACAAGAACAGTGATCTCATTAAAGTCCCTCCTCAGGGGGTGATGGCCAAGCGGCCAGTGTTATCTCGATCTCACTGCAAATACGCAACTCCAGCGTCTCTTCGAATCCACAACAGCCCGCAAGCTGAGATTAGCGACGGCTGAAGGCAGGGTCAACGTGAAGTCGCGACGCTTGAGTCGCTGGTGCCCGGCCTACTGCCCTGAACGGTTGCAATCACGACTCGATTCCGCTCTCCTGTTTTGGCGCTCCAGATCGAGCCGCCTTCAGGCTGTGGGGTTATGCGTCGCAAATCCGATCGGGAACAATGCACGCGCGAATCGTCCTGATCTTCCGTCGTGCCATCTGGCAGGCCCATCTGGTAAGCTGAAACCGAACAGCGGGTCGTCCTGGCGGGGCCCAGCACAATGACTGAACGCTTGGCGAGGAATGCACGCGCTGCGATGCCAAGCTCCACGTGTCGCAGCTCGGGCAATCACAAAGGCCTCCGCTTTCTTCACACTGGCCTTCCACGGGTCCGATCCCACAGCCCCTTCAGCAGTGAAGCCTAGCATCCGCGCAGTACTCCTCGATATGGACGGTGTGCTGTACCACGGCGACACCCGACTGCCAGGCGCTCGGGCATTATTGCAGCGCATCGAAGCGATGCCGCATCTCTTCTTGACCAACAACCCAAGACGGACTCCGGAGGCGGTGGCCAACCGGCTTGCGGCAATGGGATTACCCCGGCCTCAGCCCACGCAGATCCTGACCTCGGCGCTGGCGACAGCCGAACGTCTGGCCAGGCTCAAGCCCGGGTTCTCTTGGTTCGCGATCGGTGAGGGTGGACTCGAGGCGGCACTGGCTGCAGCCGGCGGACGAGCAGATGTGCAGCGAGCCGATTTTGTTGTCGTCGGTGAAGGCCCCGGGATCGACTTCGATAGCCTGACGACGGCGATCAATCTGATCTTGAAACAGGGCGCACAACTGGTGGTCACCAACCCGGACGCCAGTGTTGATGATCAACATCAGGGCCAGCACCGGGTGCTGCCCGGCGGCGGCGCACTGGTCGCTCCGATCGCCATTGCCTGCGAGGTCGAGCCGCTGATCATCGGCAAGCCACAGCCGACGCTGTTCGAGATGGCCTGCGCTCGGCTCGGCGTTGAGCCGGCCGACTGCCTGATGATCGGAGATCGACCTGATACCGATATTGCTGGTGCGATGGCCGTAGGGATGCGCGCTGCGCTGGTGCGCAGCGGTCGCTTCGGGCCGGATGCAAGCTGGCCCGCTGACCTGCCGCGGCCGCACTGGGATGCACCTGATTTACAGCAACTGTTGACTGCCATCGAGCCTTGGCTGCTTGGCTAGATCCAGATCAGGCCGGTGGCCACTGCATATTGACTGTTTTCAGGCCGCTGGCGGGAACCGTCACCCGCTCAGTCTTGGTCTCACCGTTGACGGTGGCCTCGATCTCGTAAGTGCCCGCGGGCAGGTCTACCAATAACCAGGGGCCATCGGCGTCGGTGGCGACCAACGTCTTGCCGGTCGAATCGACAATCACGACATCGACCTCGGCCAGGAATTCGCCGTTGGTGTAGGCAAACACCAGTTTGAGCGAGTATTGGTCCTGCATGGCATTGATCTCGGCGCGACCACTCTCGCCAACGCCGCCGGCGATGTAAGCCACGCCGTCCGCGCCCTGTTGAGCAGCAAAGACGAGACTGGATAACCAGAGGACACCAGCGGCGGTGCCCGTTACACGAATGAGATGTCGAAGGGTTGTTTTCATCGATCAGGCTCCTGAGTGGTTGTAAGGCGCTGGATCAGTTTAATGGTTCACATCCATGGTTCTCCTCAGTGGTTCTCCTCAGTGGTTCTCCTCAGTGGGTCACTTCAATGAGCATCGCTGTTCACCATGGACTCCAACATGGAAGAGTATGGAACAAGAAGGCGACAAGCGAACATCCGACTGCACAGTTAGCGCCCATCCGCTAGGCGTATAGGACATCGTCATGACCATCAAACAAGTCATCACCGAGGGCGAGAAGCCGGTCAAGATCTGGACCGACGAGCTCGACCCGCGCTCGCGCGAGCAGCTGGTGAACATCTCCAAGCTGCCGTTCATCCATCACCATGTCGCCGCAATGCCGGATGTGCATGCCGGCATCGGTGCCACCATCGGCAGCGTCATCGCGACGAACAAGGCCATCATCCCGGCGGCTGTGGGCGTGGATATCGGCTGCGGCATGGCCGCGGCGCGCACCTCGCTCAGCGCCGAGCAGCTCGATGAGAAGGTGCTCAAGAAGATCTTCGACCAGATCAGCCGTGATGTCCCGGTCGGACGCAATCAGCACAAGGATGAGCGAGCCCTTGCCGAGGCGGCGCAGCCCTTCGCCGCACCGCTCGCGATCCTGACCGAGAAACACCCCAAACTGCTCAAGGCCTTCGGGCGCTTCTCGAACTGGGTCAATCAGCTTGGCACCCTAGGTGGCGGTAACCATTTCATCGAGGTCTGCCTGGATGAAGCGGGCCAGGTATGTGTCATGCTGCACTCGGGCAGCCGGGGCATCGGCAATGCGATGGGCACCTACTTCATCGAGCTGGCCCGGCGCGATATGGAGCGCTGGATGATCCAGCTCCCCGACC
>NZ_JBUDPI010000259.1:0-5719 GCF_054919635.1 Halochromatium sp.
CGCGCCGCCACGATGCACTGGCAGCCATTGCCCAATGCCTCCTCAAGGATCGCCGTCGACTCAAGCGCATCCTAAAACGTGCTGAGTCGTCGGCGGCTTCAGGGGCCGTCTCAGAAACCGCTGCCGCTGCAGAACCTCCTCGTCGGGGCGAGCCCTGGCGCGAGCTCGAGCGCGCCATCGCGCAATCGCGTCAGACGGTTGATGCACGCCGAGCCCAGGTCCCCAGCCAGATTGCCTTTCCGCCGGAGCTACCGGTCAGCGAGCGCCGCGACGAGATCGCCAAACTGATCGATGCCCATCAGGTCATCGTCCTCTGCGGCGAGACGGGCTCTGGCAAGTCGACCCAGCTGCCCAAGATCTGTCTCGAGCTCGGTCGCGGCCTCTTCGGTCGCATCGGCCACACCCAACCCCGCCGCATCGCCGCGCGCAGCCTCGCCAGCCGCGTCGCCGCTGAGCTGGGCACCGAGCTTGGCAGCAGCGTTGGCTACAAGGTCCGCTTCCACGACCGGGTGCACCCTGAGACCTCGGTCAAGCTGATGACCGACGGCATCCTGCTCGCCGAGATCCAGCGTGACCGGTATCTCAACGAATACGACACCCTGATCATCGACGAGGCGCACGAGCGCAGCCTCAATATCGACTTCTTGCTCGGCTATCTGAAGCAGCTGCTGCCGAAACGCCCTGATCTGAAGCTGATCATCACCTCAGCCACCATCGATCCGCAGCGCTTCGCGAAGCACTTCGCCACAGGGGACGGCAGCGCGGCCCCGATCATCGAGGTCTCGGGCCGCACCTATCCGGTCGAAGTCCGCTACCGACCGCCCGAGGAGGAGCATGCTGGCGAGCGCGACGACGCCATGCAGCAGGCCATCTCGGACGCGGTCGCCGAGCTCGCCCGCGAGGGGCCTGGTGATGTCCTGGTCTTCCTCTCCGGTGAGCGCGAGATCCGCGAGACCGCTGAGACCCTGCGCAAGCATCATCCACCCTCGACCGAAGTGTTGCCGCTCTATGCGCGCCAAGGGCCGGCTGAGCAGGCACGGGTCTTTCAGCCGCATGGCACTCGACGCGTGGTGCTCTCCACCAACGTCGCCGAGACCTCGCTCACGGTGCCCGGCATCCACTATGTGATCGACCCTGGCTTTGCGCGCATCAGCCGCTACAGCCATCGCTCCAAGGTGCAACGGCTGCCAGTGGAGCGCATCTCGCAGGCCTCGGCCAATCAGCGCAAGGGTCGCTGCGGGCGCATCGCCTCTGGCGTCTGCATCCGCCTCTACGACGCGGACAACTTCACCGCCCGGGCCGAGCACACCGAGCCCGAGATCCGTCGCTCCAATCTGGCCGCGGTCATCCTGCAGATGAAGCAGCTCGGCTTCGGTGAGATCGAGCGCTTCCCATTCGTCGATCCGCCCGACTCAAGGCTGATCTCGGATGGTTATCGGACCCTAGAAGAACTCGCCGCGATCGATGCCCAGGGCGATCTGACCCCGATCGGCAAGCAGCTCGCGCGCCTGCCCGTGGACCCGCGCATCGGCCGCATGCTGCTCGCCGGCGCCGAGCATCAGTGCCTGCGCGAGCTCGGCATCATCGCTGCGGCCCTGGCGGTGCAGGACCCGCGCGAGCGGCCAATCGAGCAGCAGCAGGCTGCCGACGAGATCCACGCCACCTTCCGCCATCCCGACTCGGACTTTTTCGGCTTCCTCAATCTGTGGGCCTTCCTCGAGAAGGAGCGCCGGCATCTGACCCGGCGCAAGTTCCAGCGCCTGTGCAAACAGCACTTCCTGTCCTGGAACCGGGTGCAGGAGTGGCGCGACACCCAGATCCAGCTGCACGAGCTGATGGCCGAGCTGGGCTATCGCGCGAGCCAGGCTGAGCGCGCAGGCAAGACGCTGGGCAAGCCGCTGGGCGCGACCCCGGGCAAGAACAAGAACAAGGACAAGACCAAGGGCAGGAACGCGCGCCAGGTCCTCGACCAAAACGCTGGCGATAAAGCCGTTCGGCATCATGGCGACAAGAACCTGGCCAACAGCGCTGCTCGGCATCATGCGGATCAGAACTCGGCTGATCATCTAAACAAGCACCAGGCCGAGGGCACCTACGAAGAGGTCCACCGCGCGCTGCTGACCGGCCTGCTCAGCACCATCGGCCGCAAGGACGAGCAGCGCGAGTATCAGGGCGCGCGCGGTGGGCGCTTCTACATCCATCCGAGCTCGACGCTATTCGAGGTGACGCCGAAGTGGATCGTCTGCGCCGAGCGGGTTGAGACCACGCGCGATTACGGGCGCATTTGCGCCAAGGTCCAGCCGGCCTGGATCGAGCGGGCCGGCCAGCATCTGCTCAAGCGCAGCTACTCTGAGCCGCACTGGCAATCGCGCGCCGGCCAGGTCGCGGCCTTTGAGACTGTGACCCTCTATGGCCTCACCCTGTTCAGCCGACGTCGGGTGAACTTCGGGCCGATCAATCCCGCCGAGGCGCGCGAGGTCTTCCTACGCTCGGCGTTGGTCGAGGGCGACTTCGAGACCCGCGCCCCGTTCTGGCGCCACAATCAGGAGCTGATCGAGTACGTTCATCAGCTCGAGGCCAAATCGCGCCGACGTGACATCTTGGTCGACGAGGAAGGTATCTACGCCTTCTATCAGGAGCGCGTGCCCTCCGGCATCTATTCCAAGCCTCAGTTCGAGCGTTGGCTGCGCAAGGCGACGCAGAAGAACCCAAAGCTGCTGCACATGGATCTGGATCAGGTGATGCAGCACGATGCGCGCGCCATCACCGCCGAGCAATTCCCGGATCGGTTACAGATCGGCGCCACCGAACTGCCCCTGGAGTACCGCTTCGAGCCCGGGCATGAGGCCGATGGCGTCACCCTTGTGCTGCCAACGATGCTGATCAACCAGGTGTCACCAGAGCGCCTGCAATGGCTGGTGCCGGGGCTGCTCGAAGAGCGCATCACCGCGATGCTGCGCGGCCTGCCGAAGACCCTGCGCCGCGCCTTCGTGCCGATCCCCGACACCGCGGCTCAGATCGCCGCCCGGTTGATCCCGTCCGACCGACCGCTGGTGCGGGCGCTGGGCGAGGAGCTCAAGGCCCTCACCGGTGTGCAGGTCCCCGAGGATGCCTGGGATGAGATCGAGCTGCCGGCGTATCTGCGCATGAAGCTGCGCCTGATCGACGCTTCGGGACGCAGCTTAGCGCTCGACGACGATCTGCTGAGGCTCAAGCGCCGCTTGGCCGAAGGCGCCTTTGGCGATCCTCAACAGGCACTCGCTGACACGCCAGGCGATGCGCGCGGGCGCGGCAATGCAGCGCGGTATGCCGGCGGTGGACTGCGGCCCAATGAGACCGCAATGAGCCGTGCCGGCTTAGCCTCCGCGAGTACGGCTGCCGCCGCCAGTGCGACCTGGACGCATGCGATCGAGCGCGACGGCCTGACGCGCTGGGACTTTGGCACATTGCCCGACTCCATCGACCTCGACCGCGCTGGGATCAAGCTGCGTGGTTGGCCAGCCCTGATCGATCAAGGCGATGCCGTCGCCATTCGGGTACTGGACTCCGAGCAAGCCGCCGCCACAGTGATGCGCGCCGGAGTGCGACGGCTGATCATGCTCGCGCTCGGCGGCGATCTTCGGGTGTTGCGTCGCGGCCTCTGTGACACCAGCGGTGGTGTCGACCGCATGCGCCTGCAGTATGCAAAGGCACCAAGACCTGAGCCGACCGCGATAACAGCGGCCGGGGTCGAGCTGCATCAGAGGCCGGCGTCGAATACGCTGTTGGCCCGCGAAGCCAGGGATGAGGGGCGGCAGTCCAGTGAATCCAGCAAGCTCGCCAAGTCGAGCAAGAAGAAGAAAGGGAAGGGCGCCGGCAAGCGTCATAGCGCTGGCTCCGGCACATCCTCAACGGCAGCGGAGACCGACCTAGCCGATGAGCTGCTCGCCCTCATCATCGATCTGACCTTCACCGAAGGTCAGCCGCCGATCCGCGATCAGGTCCGCTTCGAACAGCGCCTCAATGCCCGGAAGTCGCAGCTGTTCCCGGTGGCGCAAGAGGTTTGCACGCTGACCGCGACCATCCTCGGGACCTATCAGGCTGTGCGCAAGCGTCTCGATGGCATCACCCAGGTGCAATGGATGCCCTCGGTGCTCGACATGCGCGCGCATCTCGATCGCCTGGTCTATCGCGGGTTTCTGGTGCAGGTCCCGTTCGAGCACCTGCGGGACTATCCGCGCTATCTCCGCGCCCTGGAGCAGCGTGCGGAGAAGCTGCCGCAGGCTGCCACTCGCGACCGTGAGCGGATGCAGGAGCTGGCGCCGCTGCAGGAGCGCTGGCGCGAGCGAGTGGTCGCTGCCGCAAACGCCGAGCGTCAAGATGAGCGTCTTGAAGAGATCCGCTGGATGTTGGAAGAGCTGCGCGTCTCGCTCTTCGCCCAACAACTGGGCACCGCCTATCCGATCTCGGTCAAGCGCATTGAGCGGCGCTGGCGCGAGCTGGGGTTGTGAGCGGTCCAAAAGCGCTGTGCGGCCGCCTGACCTCAGACTGGGCAGGCACAGCGCTCATCACCAGATAGGCGCTGTAGGCAATAAAGGTCAACAGCAGGATGCCGCCCTCGAGCCGGTTGATCCGACCCTGGCCGCGAAGCCCATAGCCCATCACAAAGAGCGCGACCGTGCCCGCCATCATCATCGGCCAGTCGCGCGTCATCACCTCCGCTGGGATGATCGAGATCGGCGTGATCACCCCGGCGATGCCGATCACCGCCAGCAGGTTGAACATGTTCGACCCGACGATGTTGCCGATGGCGATGTCGTGCTCACCCTTGCGCGCCGCGATCAACGAAGCGGCCAGCTCCGGCAGCGAGGTGCCGATCGCCACGATGGTCAAGCCAATGACCAGATCGCTCACGCCCAGCGTCTGGGCAATGGTCACCGCGCCCCAAACCAGCACCCGCGAGCTCGCAATCAACAGCATCAGACCTGCAAACAGCCAAAGCAGCGCCCGCCTGAGCGGCATCGGATGCTCAGCCAACTCTTGGCTCATCTCGTCCTCGAGACTGTCGCCACGAGCGCGCAAGGCGCTAACCAGTGTCCAGCCGATCAGCCCCAGGAATCCGCCGAGCAGCAGTGCCGCCTCCAGCCACGTCAGACTCCCACCCCAGAGCAGCAGGCCGACGACAGCACCGATCAGCAGCAACAGCGGCAGCTCACGGCGAATAATGGTCGAATGCACCGAGATCGGCGCAATCAGCGCCGTGAGGCCCAGAATCAGCCCGACGTTAGCAATGTTAGAGCCAAGGGCATTTCCGAGCGCCAGATTCGGGCTCCCATCCAGCGCCGCGAATGCCGAGACCACCATCTCCGGCGCCGAGGTGCCAAAACCCACGATCACCATACCGATGACCAGCGGAGGCATACCAAAGTGAGTCGCAGTGCCAGCCGCACCATCGACAAAGCGCTCGGCACTCCAGACCAAGACCCCAAGACCACCAACGATCGCGACCAACGCTAACAGCATGACCATGACACCCCGAGCGAGCCATTTCCCGCGCGTTCCGCAAAACGCCAGCGAGGCAAACAAAAAGCGCTCCGGTTACCCGTAAGCGCTTAGGCATTTCTTGGAGCCGATGAGCGGATTCGAACCGCTGACCTACTGATTACGAATCAGTTGCTCTACCACCTGAGCTACATCGGCGAGTCAGAGTTGGCGTCGCAAACCGCGAGCCTTAGCCGAT
>NZ_JBUDPI010000026.1:0-20421 GCF_054919635.1 Halochromatium sp.
GAAACAGGACAAAAGCGAGAGCCAGAATCAGGATCAGGCGCATGTTTTCCATGAGTGGGAGAGGACTTGCGCTAGTGGTTAGTAGGAGTGGAAGGGGTCGTGCGGGCACGGGCCGCGGAGGTCGGATGCGTCACCGGCGGTACCGGATCGACGCCGCCGGGATGCCATGGGTGGCAGCGCAGGAGGCGGCGTATTCCCAGCCAAAGTCCGCGCAGCACGCCGTGGTGCTCGACGGCTTCCATGGTGTAGTGGGAGCAGGTCGGGTAAAAGCGGCAATGGTTTCCGAGAACCGGGCTGAGAAACAGCTGGTAGGCTCGGATCGAGCCACGGACGATCTGCTTGGCGATCATCGGTGAAAGCGCTTCCAGTGCCTTGCCAATGAGTCATAGAGTGTCGCGTTGTCGGCCTCGACCGCGGCGCGGCGACAGAGCACGACCAGGTCCATGGGCTTCAGGTCGTCTCGCACATGGCGAAAGCTCTCGCGAATCACGCGCTTGATCCGGTTGCGAGCCACGGCGTGCGGTGCACAGCGTTTCGCGATTGCAAGACCAAGCCGGGGCCCGGACGGCGATGCGGCCTCGGATGGCACGACTCGTCCGAGCACGGTGAAGAAGAGATCGGTCGACCGACGTGGAGCGGCAAAGACCCGGTTAAAACCGGAGGTGTCGAGCAATCGCGCCGAGCGCGGGAAACCGAATCGGCCCGCGGCGGCGTTTTGCAGGTCGACGCTTGCATGGGTCTCGGCTCGCGACGGCTCGGATGACAAGGCTAGGGCGTCAGGCGAGCACGGCCCTTGGCGCGCCGAGCCTGCAACACCTTACGGCCGTTGCGAGTCGCGTTGCGGGCTCGAAAGCCATGCGTGCGCGCTCGCTTCAGACGGCTGGGTTTGAAGGTCTGTTTCACGAAGAGGTCTCCACGGATGTGACCCAGGTTTGGTGGGTCGGGCGATGATGGTCAGCGGTCATCATTGGCGCTCACCGACGAAACATACTGTAACGGGATGCTTGGGTCGGTCCGCCGGTAGCCGCACAAGTCAAACTGAGAGCGTTATGCCGCGAGTCGTTGCTAATGTTACCAAGCCCGCGAAGCAAGGCCGCCCATATTAGAACGCGCTGTTTTCCCGGTCAATGTCTGGACGCAATGAGCTGGGCCTCGCGGATCTGTCTCGGGCTGTGGATAACTGTCGACTGGAGGTCTAGACTGGCCGGTTGCAGTCGCGGTGTCTAGCGCCGCTCCACAGTTACGCACAGCGAGGAAATCGGCGATGCCGAAGCTTTGGGACCAGTGTACGGGCCTGTTGAAACAGGATCTCACTGACTCTGAATTCAACACCTGGATCATGCCACTACAAGCAAGCGAGGACAGCGGCCGACTGCGGCTCTTCGCGCCCAACCGATTTGTCAAGGATTGGGTCAAGCAGCACTACGAGGCACAGATCCTGTCACTGTGCCGTGGGGTGAGCGAGGGCCGGATCGAGCAGGTGAGCTTTGAGATCGGCGCGCTGCGCGAGAAGGACAGCGCGGTCAGCGTCGCGCGAAACAGTGGCGATGAGGCCGATGATGCGCTGCTAGAGCAATGTCGCAGCGAAGCGGGACTGAATCGTACGTTCAACTTTGAGACCTTCGTCGAGGGCAAGTCGAACCAGATTGCGCGTGCAGCATCGATCCAGATCGGCCAGAACCCCGGCACCGCCTACAACCCGCTATTCGTCTATGGCGGTGTTGGACTCGGCAAGACCCACCTGATGCACGCGATCGGCAACGCCATCTTGGAAGCCAATCCTGAGTCACGTGTGATCTATGTGCACTCCGAGCGGTTCGTCTCGGACATGATCAGGGCGCTCCAGCATAACGAGATTGACAAGTTCAAGCGCTTCTATCGCCGGGTGAACGTGCTCTTGATCGACGATGTGCAGTTCTTTGCAGGCAAGGATCGCTCGCAAGAGGAGTTCTTCCATACCTTCAACGCGCTGTTCGAGGCGCAGCAACAGATTGTGCTGTCGAGCGACCGCTTTCCGAAGGAGGTCGCCGGGCTCGAGGAACGGCTGCGATCGCGTTTCGGCTGGGGACTCACGGTTGCGATCGAGCCGCCCGACCTGGAGACGCGGGTAGCGATCCTGAACAGTAAGGCGACCTTGATTGGTGCCGAGCTTCCAGACGACGTGGCCTTCTTCGTCGCCAAGCGCGTGCGCTCCAACATCCGCGAGCTCGAAGGGGCGTTGCGCCGTCTGGCCGCGAATTCGCGATTCCTCGGCGTGCCGGTCACTGTCGACTTCGCCAAGGAGGCCCTGCGCGACATGCTCGTGGCGCAGGACAAGCAGGTATCGATTGAGAACATCCAAAAGACCGTCGCTGCCCACTACAAGATTCGAGTCAGCGACCTGTTGTCGTCCAGCCGCTCGCGCTCGGTGGCTCGGCCGCGGCAGGTCGCGATGAGCCTGGCGAAGGAGCTGACGAAGCACAGTTTGCCCGAGATTGGAAAGGCGTTTGGGGGGCGGGACCACAGCACCGTGATTCATGCGTCACGTAAGGTCGCTGAGCTGCGCTCAACCGATGCCATGATCGAGGAAGACTACAAGATCCTGTTGAGGAGTCTGCAGAATTAGCTGTGAGTAATTTGGGGGCCGATCACCGAGCTTGATCTGTCCACAGTGCTCTCACAGGTCGGCTAGACGATTTTGCACAAGGTCGTGAGGCTGGTATCGGGATGTTTCTGAACGCGTTTGGTTGCGATGCCCGGGTTATCCACTGAGCCTATTACGACGACTATTTTGATATTCCAAGCAAAGAGTAATAACGCATGAAGATTTCGGTCGATCGGTCCGTGCTGCTATCTGCCTTGTCGTTGGTTGGAGGCGTGGTTGAGCGCCGGCAAACACTCCCGATACTGGGCAACCTGTTGCTCAATGCAGAGGACGGGCTGTTGCGCCTGAAGGGCACGGATCTTGAGATCGAGATCAATAGCACAGCAGTGTGCGAGGTCGAGGAAGCCGGTTCGATGACATTGCCCGCACGCAAGCTCATCGATATCTGCCGTTCGCTGCCAGAGGGCACCGAGGTTCAGATCAGGGCCCAGGCGGAGCGAGCGTCGCTCGTCTCGGGACGCAGTCGGTTCACGCTCAGCACCTTGCCCGCGGCCGATTTTCCAGCGATGGAGGTGCCGCAGCCGGAGGTGTCGATGGAGGTCGAGCGCGAGGTGCTGCAGCGGATGCTCGAGAAGACCTCGTTCGCGATGGCTCAGCAGGATGTGCGCTATTACCTAAACGGCGTCCTACTGGAGCTGACAGCCGATCGAGCCGTTGCGGTGGCGACCGATGGGCACCGGCTTGCGAAGGCGGTTGCCGCGGTCGATGACACGGGCGAGCAAGGGATTGGGCTTGACGCGGAGCCGCGCCAGGTCATCGTGCCGGCCAAGAGCGTGCTCGAGCTGAAGCGGCTGCTGGGATCGGCTCCGGAGCGGGTGCGGGTGGAGCTGTCGGAGCGGACCCTGAAGGTCGACCTGGGCAGGACCCAGGTGGTCTCAAAGCTGGTAGAGGGGCAGTACCCAGACTACAACCGGGTGATTCCTGCGGAGCTCGAGCGGCTTGCGACGATCGACCGGGAGCGGCTTAAGGCGGCGCTTCAGCGGACGGCCATCCTGTCGAACGAGAAGTATAAAGGCGTGCGGGTGACCTTTGAGCCGACCCGACTGTTGCTGCAGACCCAGAATCCGGAGAAGGAGCAGGCCGAGGATGAGATCGAGATCGAATACAGCGGGGAGAAGGTCTCGGTGGGTTTCAATGTGGCCTACGTGCTCGACGTGTTGTCGGCGGTCGATACGGCGAGCGTTGAGGTGCGGTTTCGGGATGCCGAGAGCAGCGCGGTTTGGCAGGGGGTGGGCGCTGAGGATGAGGTCTTTGTCATCATGCCGATGCGTTTGTAGCGGTGTGGCGGGCCGACGTTGTTCAGCGGGGCGCTGTTTGCGGTGAGTGGGGAGGCTGGGCGAGCGGGCCTGCGCGTTCGCGAGCACCTGTGAGGTGTGTCTAGGTCGATGTTGAGACGGCTGAAGGTCGAGCGGTTTCGCAATCTGCGGGGCCTCGAGCTGGAGCTGGGCACTTGCGGTAACTGGGTGGTTGGGAGCAACGCCGCCGGCAAGACCGCGGTGCTCGAGGCGGTGTACTGCATGAGTCGGGGGCGCAGCTTTCGCGGAAGGCGCTTTGGAAGTCTGGTCCAGCGGGGCGCTTGCTCAGCTCGGGTCGAGGGCTGGATTGAGGAGGATCTGGGTAGCGCGCGATTGAGCTGGGTCTGCGCGGACGGCGAGGTGAGAAGGGCTCCAGAAGGCTCGGGCGAGTCATTGCTGCCGGTCAGGCTGATTTGCGAATGGACCCATGCGCTGGTGGATGGCGAGCCTGCCTTGCGGCGCCGGTTCGTTGATTGGAATCTGATGCTGTGGGATCGCTCGGCAGTGGACCTGTTTTCGCGATTTCGGCGGGTGGCTGCGCAACGGAACGCATGGCTCCGTGCTGGGGGCGGGGGTCGAGCGGTTTGGGACGAGGCCTATGCGGATGCGTTGGCAGATATCCTTAAGAGGCGAGCCGGGTTCTTTGCGAAACTCTCCGAAGGGTTTTCGGAGTTGAATGCAAAGGAGGGTTGGTTTGTCGAGCTGGAGGCACGGTGGGACGGGCTCGTCGCCGGTAGGGAGGAGCTGTTGAGGCGGCTGCAGGAGATGCGTGCAGCCGATCAGGAGCGGGGCTTTACCTATCTGGGGATCACGCGAGCGGATTTCTCTCTACGCTGTGATGGACTGAGGTGGGTCGGCTCTCGCGGGCAGGCGAAGGTGCTGGGGTGCATCCTGCAGGTCGTGGCGGAGCAGCTGGTGTCGGAGTCTGGCCAGGCGCGAGCGTTGTGGCTGGTTGATGACCTGGACGCAGAATTGGCGCCGGAGTGGACAGAGAAGATGGTCGGCCTGCTGCGAAAGGGCGACTACCAGGCGCTGTACACCGCGTTGCCGGGCAAGCTTGGTGCGCAGCGTTCTGAGGAGCAAGGGGATCGGATGTTCCACGTGGAACAAGGGGTGTTGTCGCGGGGTACCAGGTGACGCCTGTGTCTGCAATCGTGCAGAGGGCTGGCCGGGTCATGCTCGGCGAGTTCGGGCTGAGGGCCGCGTGCCAGTTGCTTTCCGGCGCTTAGGCGCGCTTGTCAAAGGTCGAATCGGGGTCGCTGGCCCGCTCGCTCGCCGTTCTTGGTCGCGACGACATTCAGATGGCCTGGCTACTCGGCCGGGTGGGTTTCCGGCGATGCTCCTCGAAGACAACCGACATTCCTGCGCAATTGGGTCTGAGCGTCTCCGGCACTCGCCTTAGTGTTCCACGTGGAACATTCGCCAGCGGGACAGCCTCTAGCCTCTCAGCTGTTGTATAATCAGCCGCTTCCAGCAGAGCGCTAGCAGGGGCTGCACCCCCTGGCGCAGCACTGCTCGAACTGACGCCGCCGTCGCTTGAGTCCAGCCGCAATTGCCGCAGGCGCGCTAGCGCCGTCACTGCCTGCCCTCTTCTCTGAGACCTCCGGCCCGCGGGCGTCGATCGCCATTGCCCTCTGGGCCTGGCCCATTTGTCTCTCACCACAGATTTCCCCAGCGTATGAGCTACGATTCCTCAAGCATCAAGGTCCTCCGCGGTCTCGACGCGGTCCGCAAACGGCCCGGGATGTACATCGGTGACACCGATGACGGTACAGGCCTCCACCACATGGTGTTCGAGGTCGTCGACAACGCCATCGATGAAGCCCTGGCCGGGCACTGCACCGAGATCCTGGTGACCGTTCACGCTGATGGTGCTGTCTCCGTCCTCGACAACGGGCGTGGCATCCCGGTTGATATCCACCCTGAGGAGAATCGCTCCGCCGCTGAGGTCATCATGACCGTGCTTCACGCCGGCGGAAAGTTTGACGACAATTCCTACAAGGTCTCCGGTGGACTCCATGGGGTTGGCGTCTCGGTCGTCAATGCGCTCTCCGAATACCTGTGTCTGCGAATCCGACGCGATGGCATGGCTTACGAGCAGGAGTTCGAGCTCGGTGTGCCGGTCTATCCCCTGCGCGAATGCGGCCCCTCAGAAACGACCGGCACCGAGGTCTACTTCAAGCCGTCGGACACCATTTTCAGCGACCTGGAGTTCCACTACGAGATCCTTGCCAAGCGCTTGCGCGAGCTCTCCTTCCTCAACTCAGGCGTGCGAATTCGGCTCAAGGACGAGCGCAGCAATCGCGACAGCGTCTTCGAGTACCAGGGTGGTATC
The DNA here is from genome assembly GCF_054919635.1 of Halochromatium sp. Lineage (NCBI taxonomy): Bacteria > Pseudomonadati > Pseudomonadota > Gammaproteobacteria > Chromatiales > Chromatiaceae > Halochromatium > Halochromatium sp. Next base: position 6,275 of record NZ_JBUDPI010000026.1, read on the forward strand.
CGCGCCTTCGTCGAGCATCTGAATCACAACAAGTCACCGATCCATCCCAGCGTCTTCTATTTCAGCGCTGAGCGCAGTGACATCGTCGCCGAGGTGGCACTCCAGTGGAACGATGCCTACCAGGAAAACATCTTCTGCTACACCAACAACATCCCGCAACGCGACGGTGGTACTCACCTGGCTGGCTTCCGCGCGGGTCTGACCCGAACGCTGAATCAATACATCGAGCGACAGCAACTCGACCGCAACCAGAAGACCCGACCGGTCGGCGATGATGCCCGCGAAGGGCTGACAGCGGTCGTCTCGGTCAAGGTTCCAGATCCGAAATTCTCGTCCCAAACGAAGGACAAACTGGTCTCGTCCGACGTCAAGCCCGTTGTCGAGGCCCTGCTGAACCAGTACCTGGACATGTTCCTCGAGGAGAACCCCTCCGAGGCCAAGATCATTGCCAACAAGATGCTCGAGGCAGCACGTGCACGGGAAGCGGCCCGCAAGGCGCGCGACATGACACGCCGAAAAGGCGTGCTCGACGTCGCCGGCCTCCCGGGCAAGCTCGCAGATTGCCAGGAGAAGGACCCCTCGCGCTCAGAGCTCTTCATCGTTGAGGGCGACTCCGCTGGCGGCTCTGCGAAGCAAGGGCGAGACCGTGCCTTCCAGGCCATCCTGCCGCTCAAGGGCAAGATCCTCAACGTCGAGAAGGCCCGGTTCGACAAGATGCTGTCCTCAGCCGAGGTCGGCACCCTGATCACTGCGCTTGGCTGCGGCATCGGGCGCGAAGAATACGACCCGGACAAGCTGCGATACCATCGCATCATCATCATGACCGACGCCGATGTCGACGGCGCCCACATCCGCACGCTGCTGCTGACATTCTTCTATCGGCAGATGCCTGAGCTCGTCGACCGCGGACACGTCTACATCGCGCAGCCGCCCTTGTACAAGGTCAAGCGAGGTAAGCAAGAGGACTATCTCCTCGACGACGCCGAGATGAGCGCTTCGCTGCTGCGCTCTGCACTCGAGAACGCGAGCCTTCATGTTGAGGCTGACGCCCCTGCGATCAGCGCCCTCGGTTTCGAGGCGCTCATGACCGATTACCAGGTCTTCCGCGCCATGCTCGTCAGGATGGCGAACCGCTATGATCCGAGCTTCTTGACGGAGCTCTTGAGTATGCCGCGGTTAACCGCTGAGACCCGCACCGATGCAAACCGGCTTGCGCAGTGGGCTGAACAGCTCGAGGGGCTGTTGCGCGAGCAAGCCGGCCCGGCCATCGACTACCGCACCAAGCCCATCATCCCAGATGGTGAGCAGCCAACCGGTCTCTCCATTATTCGGCTCGTCCATGGTATCCCCGAGACCCGCGAGGTCGGTCTCGACTTCTTCGACTCAGCCGATTATCGGCGTATTGCAACACTGGCGGAAAAGCTCGACGGCCTGCTGAAGCCCGGTGCTAGGGTTGTTCGCGGTGAGCGCAGTCGCGAGCTGCGTAGCTTTGGAGAGGCCTTCGATTGGCTAATCGCCGAAGGTCGTCGCGGTTATCACATCCAGCGCTACAAAGGCCTTGGCGAGATGAATCCCGAGCAATTGTGGGAGACCACGATGGACCCGGACAGCCGCCGCCTGCTGCGTGTCACCATCGAAGATGCTGTCAGCGCCGATCAAATCTTCACCACCTTGATGGGCGAGCACGTCGAGCCGCGCCGTGACTTCATCGAGCGCCATGCGTTGGATGCTGCCAACATCGACGTCTAGTCCCGAAGTCTGCGCAAAAGCCGTCGAACGCTGCCGGCGGAGCCACGACACCTGAGCTACGCCGACCCAGCCTTGCCCTGGGAGCCGTGCGATCAGCGCCATGCCATCAGCGCTCCGCCATCGGAGCCATTCCATCGGAGCCATTCCATCGGCGCCATTCCATCGGAGCCGGCGCAGCTCCCAGCCCCTAGTCTCGGCGCTCGGCGTTCTCCACCAACGCCGCGGCCGTGGAGCGAATCCAGTCTTCGGCCAAGGCGTTGATCTCAGTGGCGCTCAATCCCCTGGTCTGGATCACTGGACCGATGACGACATCGATGGTGCCAGGGTACTTGCGCCACTGGTTGCGGCCCCAGAAACAGCCGGCATTGTGCGCAATCGGAATCACCGGCATCTGCGTGCGTGCGGCCAGCATCGCGCCGCCGAGCCCGAACGGTTTCACCGTGCCCGGCGCGACCCGCGTGCCTTCTGGAAAGATCACGACCGAATGGCCCTTCGCCAGCCGCTCTGCCCCAACGGACAACAACTGGCTCATCGCTTGGCGTCTCGCCGAGCGCTCGATCGCGATGGGATGAAACAGCGCCAGCGCCCAGCCGAAGAACGGGATGCGTAACAGCTCGCGCTTCATGACCCAGCTTTGGGGGGTCGGTAGCAAGGCCCCGAGTGCGATGGTTTCCCATGCCGACTGATGATTGCTCAGGATAATCTGTCCCCCGCCCTCTCGCCGACGCGCCTGCAAGTGCGTTTGGCCGGTGACTCGACAATCGATCCTGCACAACCTGCGAAGCGCCCAGAGCACAGCGCGTTGCCAGTGCAGTGCGAGCTGCTGCAGACGTCGATTTGGGAGGACCTTCGCCAACAACAGCATCAGCGTGCCGTAGACAATCACGCTGAGCCAGAGAAAGGCCTCAAAGGTTACGGCTCTTAGGCTGCCCATCGCAGACATCGGCGACTAGCCCTGTTCTAGCAACGCATCCACAGCGGCGGCAAGGTCGTCGTACACAGGTATGTCTGCGAGCGCAGAGGGTAGGCGCTGCTCGGTTTTCAGTCCATTCCCGGTACGCACTAGGATGGGGCGGGCACCGGCCTGTTGCGCCGCTTCGAGGTCGCGGCGCGAATCGCCAATCATCGGTGCCCCATCGAGCGGGAGGCCGGTCCGTCGCTTGATCTCGCGCAGTAATCCCGGAAGCGGCTTGCGGCAGTCGCAACCATTGGTCGGACCGTGGTGGCAGAAGGCGATAACCTCGACCCGACCTCCGACCGCACTGAGGCGCCCACGCAGCATCTGGTGGATGGCGTTGATATCGTCCAAGTCGCACAGGCCACGCGCGACGGCGGACTGATTGGTCGCGATCGCCACATTGATCCCGGCGTTGTTGAGGCGAGCGATGGCCTCGAGGCTGCCCGGGATCGGCTGCCACTCAGCGACGGACTTGACGTAATCGTCCGAGTCGAAATTGATGACGCCATCGCGATCCAAGATGACGAGCTTCATGTCAGCGCCTCTCTCGACCCAAAACCGGGCTTGGCCCTGTGACTTGCCCCAATGACGTTTAGATACACCGTCGCTTGGGGCCCTAGGAACCCTAGGACTGAAGCAACGAGATATCCGCAACGCCAAGCACCAAGGCCTCCAACCGCTTCAACAGCGTGAGCCGGTTCGCGCGGACATCGGGCTCGTCGGCCATGACCATCACCTGCTCAAAGAAGTCATCGAGCGTCTGGCGCAGGCTCGAGAGCTCGGCCAGGGCGGCTTCATAGTCCTGCTGTTCCAATAAGGCATTGACCCGATGGGTCACCTCATCGATCGCCGTTGCGAGTGCCCGCTCGGCATCATCCTGCAGAAGACGCGGATCAACCTCTTGGGCAATCTCGCTCGGTGACACCTTGCGAAGAATATTGCGGGTACGCTTGTTCGCGGCGGCCAATGCGGCAGCCTCTGGCCGGCTGCGGAAACCCTGAACCGCACGGATACGACGGTCGATATCGCGCGGTTGGCTGAGCTCGAGCGCGAGGACTGCGTTGATCGCGTCCGGATCAGCCGCCTGCTCTCCTTCAGCATCAGCGTAGTAGCGCCTGAGCCGCTCAAGACAGTATGCCAACACCTCGGGCACGCACCACTCGGCCTGGAGCGCGTCGGGATAGGCAGTAGCGGCTCGCTCCAATAGCGCGCGAAGGTCCAGCGACAGCGGTGTCTCGATCAAGATGCGAAGCACAGCGATGGCCGATCGGCGCAGGCCATAGGGATCTTTGACCCCCGACGGGCGCTGTCCGATCGCGAAGATACCGACCAGGGTGTCTGCACGGTCCGCGATCGCGACGGCGCGGGCGAGGTTGGATTCCGGGAGCTGATCGCCGGCGTGCCTTGGCCAATAGTGCTGCTCGAGCGCAGCGGCCACCACCGGGAGCTCGCCGCCCTGCTCGGCATAATAGCGCCCCATGACCCCTTGCAGGCTACCGAACTCCCCCACCATCTGGGTCACCAGATCGGCCTTGGCCAAGCGCGCGGCATGGCGCGTCTGCTCGACGTCAGCGCCAATCTCAGCAGCGATCCAGGCACTGAGCTCGGCAATCCGCTCAGTCTTCTCGAGCAGCGTTCCAAGCTGATGCTGGAACACGATGCCCTGCAAGGCGTCGATGCGCTCTGCGAGGGGGGTCTTGAGGTCCTGCTCCCAAAAGAATTTGGCATCAGCGAAGCGCGGGCGGATCACCCGCTCATTGCCGGCGCGGACCTGCTCCGGCTCAAGGCTCTCGATGTTACTGACCGTGATAAAACTCGGCAGCAAGCTCCCCGTACCATCCAAGACCGGGAAGTACTTCTGATTCGCCTGCATGGTCTCGACCAAGACCTCGGATGGCACCTCAAGGAAGCTGGCATCGAATCGGCCTAGCAGCGCGACGGGCCACTCACAAAGCGCAGTGACCTCGTCAAGGACGGATTCATCGATCATCGCACTGCCGCCGGCCTCGGCTGCGAGCCGCTCGACCTGCTGGCGGATCGATGCGCGTCGGCTCGCTAGATCGGCTTCCACGCGTGCCTCACGCAGCGAGGTCAGATAGTCCGCCGGTGATCCGAGGCTGATGGCCTGCGGATGATGGAACCGATGCCCCCTTGTGACGCGATCGATGCTCAGTCCGAGCACCCTGCCCTCAACCAGGGATTCCCCGAGCAGCACAGTGACCCAGTGCACAGGCCGCACAAACTCGACGCTACGATCACCCCAGCGCATCCGTTTCGGGATCGGCAGCGCTGCCAGCGCCTCCTCGATCAGGGCTGGCAACAAGGCCGAGGTGCTCTTGCCGCTGACCTGCTGGCGAAAACAGAGCCAAGCGCCCTTCCCTGTCTCTTCACGCTCGAGCGCCTCGACCCCAACCCCACAGGACTGCGCGAATCCGAGGGCGGCCTTGGTCGGGGCGCCCTCCGCATCGAACGCCGCCTTCAGCGCCGGACCGCGGCGTGTGACCAGCTCATCCGGCTGGCTGACGGCCAAATCATCGACGATGACGGCGAGTCGCCGCGGGCTCGCGAAGGCCCGAGCGCCCCCATGGCTGAGCCTAGACTCATCCAGTCGCTTGACCAGCCCGTCTCGAAACGCCTCGGCAAGCCCGGCCAGCGCCGACGGCGGCAATTCCTCGGTGCCGATCTCGACCAGCAGATCAGCGGCAGTCTCCGCGCTCATGCGGCCTCCTTGGCAATCGCCGCAGGGTCAGCCATCGGGAAGCCGAGCGCCTCCCGGCTCTGATAGTAGGCTTCGGCGACGGCGCGGGCCAGTGTGCGCACCCGCAGGATGAATCGCTGCCGCTCGGTCACCGAGATGGCGCCGCGGGCATCAAGCAGATTGAAGGTATGTGACGCCTTGAGCACCTGCTCATAGGCCGGAAGTGGCAGGCCAGCCTCGACCAACGCGGTACTTTGCTGCTCACAGGTATCGAAGAGCGCGAACAGCGAGCCGATCGCGGCATGCTCGAAGTTGTAGGCCGACTGCTCGCGCTCGTTCTGCAGGAAGACGTCGCCATAGGAGACGGGCCCGGTCGCGGAGTCGGTCCAAAGCAGATCGTAGACGCTCTCGACGCCCTGCAGATACATGGCGATGCGTTCGAGTCCATAGGTGATCTCACCGGTCACCGGCCGGCATTCAAGCCCACCGACCTGCTGAAAATAGGTGAACTGGGTGACCTCCATGCCATTCAGCCAGACCTCCCAGCCCAGACCCCAAGCGCCGAGCGTCGGTGACTCCCAATTGTCCTCGACGAAACGGATATCGTGGACCAGAGGATTGATGCCGAGCTCGCGCAGGGAATCGAGATACAGCCCTTGGATCAGCTCCGGTGAGGGCTTCATCACCACCTGGAACTGATAGTAGTGCTGCAGCCGATTCGGGTTCTCACCATAGCGACCGTCCGTCGGGCGTCGTGACGGCTGAACATAGGCAGCGTTCCAGGGCTCCGGGCCAATCGCTCTCAAGAAGGTGCCGGGATGGAAGGTGCCTGCACCGACCTCCATGTCGTAAGGTTGCAGGATGACGCAGCCCTGGCGACTCCAGTAGCGCTCAAGTTTGAAGATCAGCTCCTGAAAACTGATGCGATCGGCCGACTGATTGCTCAAGGCGGGCTCCGGCGTCTGCTAAAAACCCGACAGTATAGCGATGTCGCACCTGATCGGACCACAGCATCTGCTGCGGTTTCGAACGCCTGGCCCCGCTATACTCCGCGCCAACCGACGCTTTACTCGTTGACGCGCATCAGGACGTCCCCATGGATACGACTGCACGAGAGGCCCGAGCCAGTGCGATCAAAACCACGACCACGGTCGGTGCAGTGGTCAACCTGCTGCTCTCGGTGGTCAAGATCGCAGCTGGGTGGATTGGCCAGTCACACGCCTTGATTGCCGATGGCATCCACTCCCTCTCCGACCTCTTATCCGATGCCTTGGTCTGGCTGGCGGGGCACAAGGCCGCGAAAGGACCCGATGCCGAGCATCCATACGGCCATGGACGCTTCGAGACGGTCGCGACACTCGCGCTGGGCTTCCTGCTTATCGCCGTCGCGATCGGCATTGCCTGGGACGCGACCGAGCGTCTGTTCGAGCCCCACGCCCTGTTGCGACCCGAGCCGATCGCCCTCTATGCCGCAGGTGTTTCGATCTTGGTCAAGGAGGCGCTGTACTGGTACACCCGCGCCTATGGGCTTCGGGTGCGCTCAGACCTGCTCATGGCCAACGCCTGGCATCATCGCTCTGACGCCATCTCATCAATCGTCGTCTTGATCGGTGTTGCGGGCACCCTAGCTGGATTGCCCTATCTCGACTCGGTTGCCTCGGTCATCGTGGCCGTGATGATCGCGAAGATCGCCTGGGACCTGGGCTCGGATGCGACCCGCGAGCTGGTCGATACTGCATTGAGTCCCGAGCGTCTGCGTGAGATCAGCCAGATCATCCGCCGCAGCACCGGGGTTCGAGACGTCCATATGCTCCGCACGCGCACGATCGGCGGCAGCGCCTCAGCAGATGTCCATGTGCTCGTCGATCCTGACATCAGCGTCTCTGAAGGGCATGCTATCAGTGTGCTCGTCCAACAGCGGTTGATGGAGACGATCGACCGGATGTCGGATGTCACGGTGCATATCGACCCCGAGAACGACGAGACCGCTGTTCCCACCAAAGACCTACCGATGCGCACCGAGGTGATCGAGCGACTCGACCAACATTGGTCTCAGATCCCCGAGGCGATGACGCGCAAACGTCTCGTACTGCACTATCTGGACGGTGCAATCACGGTCGACGTGTTCTTCCCCCTGCGAACCTATACCGACAAGCCCGCTGCGCGGCAGTTGCGCGAGCGGCTACGCACTGCGCTCGAGGATGACCCCTGCTTTGCAGACGTCCGCGTCTATTTCGGCTGATATGTGCCCCCTTTTGGTGCGCGCCCGGTTCGCGTATGGTCTATTCGGGTGCGCTCGCTCGCTGAGCCTGACCGTCGTTCGCTGCAGACTGCACACAACAGCGCAAGGCGGACTGATGGCACGTAACCTGCTTGACCGATGCCGCTAGCCGTTGTGCGACCCGAGCCTAGGCTCCGCCTGCGCCTACACCAAGCTCAGCGATCGATCGCCTGATTGATCGCCTGCGCACCCTGGGCTAGGAGCCTAGCGCCCACCTAGCGTCACAACCCAAATTCTCTGCCCAAGACCAATAGCGGGAGATTTCGCAGATGTCCGCCACTGACGTGTTGAAAACCATCAAAGACGAGGACGTAAAGTTCGTCGACCTCAGGTTCACGGATACTCGAGGCAAGGAGCAGCACGTCTCGCTGCCGGCCCGCGTCGTCGACGAGGCGCTGTTCCAGGACGGCAAGATGTTTGACGGCTCGTCGATCGCGGGCTGGAAAGGCATTGAGGCCTCAGACATGGTCTTGATGCCCGAGGCCTCAACCGCAGTGCTCGACCCCTTCTCCGACGAGAAGACGATGATCGTCCGTTGCGACATCCTCGAGCCTGCAACGATGCAGGGCTACGAGCGTGATCCCCGCTCGGTCGCCAAACGCGCCGAGGCCTATCTGGCGTCGACCGGTGTGGCCGACACCGCGTTCTTCGGTCCTGAGCCTGAATTCTTCGTGCTTGACGACGTGCGCTGGGGCATCAGCATGGCCGGGGCCTTCTACAAGGTCGACTCCGAAGAGGCCGAATGGAACTCGGAGCGCGTCTTCGAAGACGGCAATATGGGCCACCGACCGGGCGTTAAGGGCGGCTACTTCCCGGTCCCGCCGGTCGACTCGCTCAATGATCTGCGCGCCGCGATGTGTCTGGCGATGGAAGAGATGGGCGTCCCAGTCGAAGTCCATCACCATGAGGTTGCCACGGCTGGCCAGTGCGAGATCGGCACCCGCTTCGACACCCTGGTCAAGCGTGCCGACATGAACCAGATCCTAAAATACTGCGTGCAGAACGTCGCTCACGCCTACGGTAAGACGGCGACCTTCATGCCCAAGCCGCTGGTCGGCGATAATGGCAATGGCATGCACGTTCACCAGTCGCTCGGCAAGGATGGCCAGAACATCTTTGCCGGCGACAAGTACGGCGGCCTCTCCGAGACAGCGCTCTACTACATCGGCGGCATCATCAAGCATGCGCGTGCACTGAACGCCTTTACCAATGCGTCCACCAACTCCTACAAGCGGTTGGTTCCGGGCTTCGAGGCGCCGGTCATGCTGGCCTACTCGGCCAAGAACCGGTCCGCCTCGGTGCGCATACCGCACGACGCCAACCCGAAGGCCACCCGCATCGAGGTGCGCTTCCCGGATAGCACGGGCAACCCCTATCTCTCCTTCTCCGCGATGATGATGGCCGGTCTGGACGGCATTCAGAATAAGATCCATCCCGGCGATGCGATGGACAAGGATCTCTACGACCTGCCGCCCGAAGAAGAGAAGGCGATCCCTCAGGTCTGCTACTCTCTGGATCAGGCCCTCGATGCACTCGATGCCGATCGCGAATTCCTCACCGCGGGTGGCGTCTTCACTGATGACGTGATCGATGGCTACATCAAGCTGAAGATGGCAGAAGTCACTCAGCTGCGCATGAGCACCCACCCGGTTGAGTTCGACCTCTACTACAGCCTCTGATCCTAGGCTGTGCGAGTAGCGCGACGCGCTACTCGCCCGGGCATGGACGCCCCGTCCTTCTCTCTCCCTCTCCCTCTCTCCCGCATCTCCCCAACACTGATCAGCCATCGGCTCAGCGCTCGCTAGGCGGCGTGCTGCCCACCCGTCGGCGACGGGCGGATCAATGCCGCTGGCGACTAGCCTCGACCTCCGTCTTTCGATCCTGATGTCCGGCGTTGGTGCAGTCCGCTGCACCTGTTGAGTGCGTCAGGCACTAGACTAGTGCGCTGGGTCGTCCCGGTCGTTAACCCAGCCGCCTTCGGCAGCGCCAGGGATCGATCGGCTCGAGATGCTCGCTGGCCGGCAACCCCCTCCTCCGATGGACGATTTCGCCACCGCGGCCGAGAACCCGCGATACCGAGCGCCAGCGCCTCGGCTCCATGCGCTGACCCCTGAGCTGGCTCGCTGCTTGCTTACTGGGGCAGGATCGGAGCCAGGCGATGACATCACGATCCATGAACGAGAAACTCGGCGGACTTAGCCAGCTTGGCATCATGATCCTTGATAACCTCAGCACAGCGGTGCTCCTCTTTGACCGCGATCTCCGTCTTCGCTACATCAATATCGCCGGGGAGAACCTGCTCGCAGTCAGCGCGAAAACGGTGCTTGGCGAGGCGGCTGGCTGCCTGGTTCCCTGCCCGACCGATTCGGTCGAGGACCGGCTGCGCGAGTCGCTGAACACACGACAGCCGTTTACGGAGCGGGAGGTCGAGGTCAAGCGGCCGGATCGTCAGATCATCCGTGTCAACTGCACGGTGCTCCCGTTGCATCCGATCGACGAGCCCTATGACTTGCTCATGGAGATGCAGCAGGTCGACCGTCAGCTGCGCATCGCGCGTGAGGAATACCTGATCTCCCAGCACCACGCGACCCAAGCGCTGCTGCGCGGTCTCGCGCATGAGATCAAGAATCCGCTGGGTGGGCTGCGGGGCGCGGCTCAGCTGCTCGAGCGCGAGCTGCCAGAGGCGGGTCTGCGCGAATACACCCGGATCATCATCGATGAAGCCGATCGTTTACAGACCCTGTTGAATCGGATGTTGGCGCCGAACAACCTACCGCAATTCAGCGCCATCAACATCCATCACGTGATCGAGCATGTTCGTGGTCTGCTCCGGGCAGAGTTCCCCAGTGGCCCCGAGATCGTTCGCGACTATGATCCGAGTATCCCCCATCTCGAGGGTGACCCCGATCGGCTGATCCAGGCCATTCTCAATATCGCCCGCAACGCCGCTCATGCTGCTGGTCAACAGGGTCAGGTGCGGCTGCGCACCCGGGTGATGCGGCAGTTCACCATTGGCAGCGTGCGTCATCGTCTGGTCCTTGTCGTCGAGATCGAGGATGACGGTCCCGGTATCCCCGATGAGCTGATGGACCGCATCTTTTTCCCCATGGTGTCAGGCCGCGCTGGCGGCACCGGTCTCGGGCTCGCCATCGCTCAAGAGCTCGTCAATCAACACCAAGGCTTGATCGAATGCGAGAGCCGACCCGGCTGCACCACCTTTCTGGTCTACCTTCCGTTGGAGCTGACCGATGAATAGAGTTCCCAGGGTTTGGGTGATCGACGACGACCGCTCGATTCGTTGGGTCCTCGAGCGCGCCTTACGCCAGGCCGAGATGGATGTGACCAGCTTCTCCAACGGTGTCGGCGTGATGGATGCATTGGAGCGCGACCAGCCTGACGTGATCCTGTCCGATATCCGCATGCCAGGTATCGATGGCCTCGAGCTGCTGGAGCAGCTTACGGCGCGCTATCCGAATCTTCCGGTCATCATCATGACCGCACATTCTGATCTCAACAGCGCGGTCTCGGCCTTTCACGGTGGCGCCTTTGAGTATCTACCCAAGCCCTTCGATATCGACGAGGCGGTTGATCAGGTCCAGCGTGCTTGCCGAAGGCAGCAGGAGACGGCTGCCGAGCCGCTACCGCTTCCGCACAGCCCAGACATCATCGGCGAGGCGCCGTCGATGCAGGAGGTGTTTCGCGCCATCGGCCGACTGGCCCGCTCCAACATCACCGTGCTGATCAATGGGGAGTCTGGCACCGGTAAGGAGCTGGTTGCGCATGCGCTGCATCGGCACAGCCCCCGCGCCCAGTCTCCGTTCATCGCGCTGAACATGGCAGCGATCCCGCGGGACCTGATGGAATCGGAGCTCTTTGGTCATGAGCGCGGGGCCTTTACCGGCGCCCAGACCCGTCGCGAAGGACGGTTCGAGCAGGCCGACGGCGGCACCCTCTTCCTCGATGAGATCGGTGACATGCCGGCCGAGCTGCAGACCCGGCTGCTGCGCGTGCTCGCCGACGGTGAGTTCTACCGGGTTGGCGGCCTCACGCCGATCAAGGTCGACGTTCGCATCATTGCGGCGACGCATCAGAACCTCCGTGAATTGGTCGCCAACGGCAGCTTCCGCGAGGATCTCTTCCACCGCCTCAACGTCATTCGCATTCATCTGCCGCCGCTGCGTGAGCGGCGTGAGGATATCGGCTTGCTGATGCGCCATTTCCTCGCCCAAGCGGCGAAAGAGCTCGGTTGCGAGGCCAAAGTCCTTGCTCACGACGCCTTGGCGCGCCTCGAGTGCCTCGAGTGGCCGGGTAACGTGCGCCAGCTCGAGAACACCGCTCGCTGGCTCACGGTGATGGCGTCGACCAAGCAGATCCATGTCGGCGATCTACCCCCTGACCTCGAAGGAATCGCCGCGGCGGCGCAGGCCGACGAACAGTGGGAAGGAACCCTGCGCGCCTGGACCCGACGCCGGCTCCAGCAAGGAGGCCGTGGCATCCTCGACTCGGCGATGCCCGCGTTTGAGCGCATCCTGATCGAATGTGCGCTCGAGCACACGGGCGGCCGGCGTCAAGAGGCCGCAAAGCTATTGGGCTGGGGCCGCAATACCCTGACGCGCAAGATCAAGGACCTTGGCATGGATGCCGATGGCCCCGAGGATCTCGGTGATGAGGAAGAGTCCGAGCGCTCAAACAGCTGAATTAACCACCTGCGGTCGCTAGAGCGTGCTGGTAATCAGGACCTAGGCGCCCTATGTCCTCTCAAACCAGTGCTCATGGCGCGGCTGCATACTCGGTCGCGACCGCCTTGATCCCATCAGCCCTTGATCCCATCAGCCTAGGAATCGACCAGTGGACAGCAGCAGTATTCGTCTCCCCGGCTCCGAGCTGGGCGAGATCCGTTTTGCCGACGGGACCCTCAGCGTCAGCTTTGCCCGTGCCTACATCATCAAAACCATGACCGGCTCTGCCGAAAAGACGCTCTGGTGGCAAGCCGGTGAGCTGGTCCTCGATGAGGCCGAGCTACTGATGCCCTTGCCCGCGCAAGATGCGGACACAGGCCTCGTCTGCGATGGCGGCGATATCGACGAGAATGTCTATACCTATCGGGACATGATCCCGATACCGCTGGAAAGTCGCGGCCACTGTGCCTGCGATCTCAAGCTTCAAGGCAGCGATGCGCGTATCAAGGCGCAGGGCACCAGCATTCGATTACTCATGCAGGCAACCCCCAAGTACATCGAGCACATCCGGGCCGAGGGTGATGGCTGACCGGGAAGACGCGATCAGTGGACGAAGAAAGGCCCCAGCTCGCTCGACGAGCTGGGGCCTTTCTCGGGGTCTGTCAGTGCGATGCCCATCAGGATGCCCAGCATCGCGCACCCCGCCGAATGGCGCTCGGCGGTGAGATGCTGTCAGAGGCGAGTTGAGCCGACGATCTCATGGGCGATGTCGACGACGCGATTCGCCATGTCCGAATACTCCTGACGGTAGTCGGCCAATAGACCGTCCTGTGAGGCCCAGTAATCCTTGCCGCTGATGCCCTTCTCATGCTCGAGGTCGATAAACTGTTTTTGCATCTCGAGCATCTTGTCGATCAGCTCCTGCTTCTCTTTCTTCAAGGCAGCGATGTCGGTCATGGTGTTCTCCCCCGCAGGGTCTCGTTGATCTATTCGTTCGAACGCCGGATGGAACCGTTGCCGAGGAGGTGCAATGCCCCGCGCGGCAGATCCGGAGCTGTGGCCGGCTCAAAAGTATATGCCGAACGATTAATATACCATGCCTGCTCGATCATCGGTCAAGCAACGCCGCCATGTTCCACGTCATCCTCTATCAGCCAGAGATCCCGCCGAACACCGGAAACGTGATTCGGCTCTGTGCCAATACGGGCGCCGCACTGCATCTCATCGAGCCGCTGGGTTTCGTGCTCGACGATCGGCGATTGCGCCGAGCCGGCCTCGATTATCACGAATGGGCGGGTGTCCAGGTCCATGCCAACATGGAAGCTTGTGAGCATGCACTTGGTGAAGCACGGCTGTTCACACTGAGCACCCATAGCCATCAGGTCTATGCCGAGCAGTCCTTCCAGCCTGGCGACGCCTTCCTATTTGGTCCAGAGAGTCGGGGTCTTCCCGTCGAGCTCCGCGAATCGGTCCCGCCTGAGCGACGGCTGCGGCTGCCGATGCAACCGCATAGCCGCAGCCTCAACCTGTCAAACGCGACCGCCGTGGTGGTCTATGAGGCCTGGCGCCAGAACGGATTCCGCTGATCAGTCGAGCTCGGAGCGGCTCGAGCGCTCGAGTAGCTGCCGGGTTGCGGCCTCCGGGGTCTGCCCTTCATAGAGCACCGCCTGTACCTGCTCAGCGATGGGCATCTCGATCCGCTGCGCTCGCGCGATGCGGCACACCGCTTGAACGGTGATCACGCCTTCGACCTCTTGACCGATCTCTGCCAGGGCCGCCGCC
>NZ_JBUDPI010000260.1:0-5699 GCF_054919635.1 Halochromatium sp.
TCTCGCCGATCTTGTCAAGTCCAGCGTTATCCACCGCTCCTGTGGATAACATTGTGGGCAACGCGTTGTGCGCCGGCCTCGATTCCCTGCTCTTGTTACGGTTTCGCGACCTTCGCGTTGGATCGGTTAGCGACTGACCAGCGCCGACGGCCAGGATGGTCTCGCAATGGCAATCTGATGTCGACCACAATACCGATCCAAGCGGTCCTGTGACCTATCCATAACGACCTGAGGAGACATCGATCATGTTTGATTGGCTCGACCGACTGCCGCTTGGCCTGCTGCTGATCATCGCGCTGACGCTTGGGCTCGCGCCCTTCGTGCCCGAGCCTCATGTCTGGGAGAAGCTCAAGATGTTGGCCGCTGGCGCGCTGGTGCGGCCAATCGACATCTTCGATCTGTTGCTGCACGGAATACCCTGGCTGCTCCTGTTCTCCAAGCTTGGACGGATGGCCTGGACGAGGGCGCGCTGAACGGGCTGTCACGAATTGGCCCTATGATTCCGGGAGCTGCTGGATGTGGCCGACCACCGCGAGGCTTCCTGTGCCGCGGTCGATGCGAAGGTCAAAGTGCATTTCAAACAAAGACGACAATATCTTATGCGATTGCCGGAAGAGCTCGTACCGAATTGCGCAGGATTTTCGCTTGCTTCTAAGGAGCAACACCTGGAGCCCAGTCAGGCTGATGGCCGGGCTGTGTGATCGGCGCCGCGACGAAGAAGGCGAGCGAAAAGACCAGCAAGGTGGTATGAGCTTGGACAGAAATCGCCTCAGCGCCCTCCTAGGGCTCGAACAAGAGTTGCATCGCTTCAAGCCAGGCGCTCAGCTCGGCAGCTCAATCCCGGGGATCGTCCCGGCGGTCTCTGCGCCGATGTGCTCCTGAAGATTCATGCGAGCGACAGTGAGCTCGGCAAGGTTCTGTAACTGAAGCTTTTTCATGACTCCGGCGCGATGAAATTCAGCGGTGCGCACGCTAATGCCAAGGGCGTCGGCGACCATGCGGTTGGTCTTGCCTGCAGTAATCTGCTCGAACACCTGCTGCTCGCGTGGGGTCAAGGTTCGATAGCGTTCGAGGAGCTGCTGGTCTAGATCGCTGTCGCCCTTGGCGCTCGTGACAACCTCGCTGTCGTTGAGCGTGTTTTGCACCAGCTCCAGGACCGTCTGTGGATTGAAGGGCTTGGTGATGAAGTCGACGGCACCGAGCTTCATAGCGCGCACCGCCATCGGGATGTCACCGTAAGCAGTGATCATGATGGCGGGGATGTCGATACCCGCTTCGCGTATCCGCTCGAGCAGGGTCATGCCGCTAATGCCGGGCATACGCACGTCTGCGAGCAGACAGCCGGCGCGCGCCTGCAGCAGCGCGCCAGAGCTTAGCAGCTCGGCGCCGTTGCTAAAGCTGATCGCATGGATCGAGACCGACTCAAAGAGCATGCAGAGTGCGTCTCTGAGCGTTGGGTCGTCATCAACGATGTAGACGACGGGTTCGCTGCTCATGGGGAGCTTCTCCAATCTGAGAACCGACGCGCGTCAAGCGAGCGACCGACGCACCATCGGCGAAAGGGGGCGATGATAGGGCCACCCTAGATGATATCGGGCCATGATACTCCGATTCTGCCTGTCCCCTTTGGTGCCCAAGCAGTCTCTCAGGCGCCGGCGAACGGGGCGGTCCGGTTCAAGCGCGCGCTGGATCGCTGTGCTTGCTGGCTCCGCTCAGCAGCGGCTCTGATTCTGGCACTGGCTCCCGTAATGGCTCCCGTAATGGCTCCCGTAATGGCTCCGACATTGGCTCCGACTCGGACGGCCTCAACGCCTCCCTCAGGATGTTCAACATGCTACTCGCAAGCTCGACTTGGGCCTCGACCCCTTTGATCGCATCTTGCAGGGGTTGGGTTTGGAGACTGCTCTGCGAAGCGAGCGTGCGCGCGGCCATGGCATAGCAACGCGCCGAGCTCAGGGGCTGGGCTAGGTCGTGGAGGAGGGAGCCAGCAAGTGCGTCTGGGTTAGGATTCGCGAACCGATCAGACGCGGTCTCCGAGATAAGCCGAGCGCCGATCGGGCCTGGCTGGCGCTTCTCTGGAGCCAGCTCCCCCCAGCGGGCATCAGCGCTCGGTGACGACAACGCTTGCTCGAGTACTGCGAAGGAGACCGGCTTGACCAGGTGGTGATCGAAGCCGACCTCAGCGGAACGCCTTCGTGCAGGGGCATCGCCGAGACCGGTCATGGCAATCAAACGGATCTGGCTCCATCGCTCTTGGCTCCGTATCCGACGTGCCACCTCGTGGCCGTCAAGTCCTGGCATACCGATATCCAAGATCACGACCTCGGTGGCCTCCTGCTCAAGGGCGTCCAGGGCTGATTGGCCATCATAGGCGACGCGCACCTGGGCACCCTTGAGCGTCAGTGCCTGCGCCAAGCTTGCGGCCGCATCGCGATTGTCGTCGACGACGAGGATGCGCCGTCCACGAAAGCTCGATCGGGCTGGGGTCTGGGGGCGCTTCACGTCGTTGGCGAGACAGGGCTCAGCCTTGGTCAGCGGCAGGTAGACCTGCATGCGACTGCCTTGACCCGGGCCTGCGCTGTACGCCGTGATACGGCCGCCATGGAGCCGGACCAGCTCTCGCACCAAGGTCAATCCAATCCCAAGTCCCCCCTTGCTCTGCGCTGGTGAGTCATGACCCTGGGCAAACATATCGAACACGCGTGGCAGCATCTCGGCCGGGATGCCAACACCGGGATCTTCAACGGACACCTTGATCTCGTCGTCCTGATGGCGTTGAGCGATGATGCGAATGGTCTCTCCACTCGGGGTAAACTTGATGGCATTGTTGAGCAGATTGCCAAAGATCTGTGTCAGCCGGGTTGGATCACCGTTAAGCCACAGGCATTCCGACGGTAGCTCGACCTGCAGCTGTTGACCTGTGGTCTGGAGGATTGGGCGGACCGTTTCGACCGCGCTGTCGATCAGGGTCGCGAGGGTTAGGCGCTCCTTGACGAGGTCGACCTTGCCGTGGGTGATGCGCGAGACATCCATCAGGTCGTCGACCACCCGAACCAGGTGACCGAGATGCCGCTCCATCATCGCCTGTGCCTCGGCGGCGACCGTGAGTCCGGCATCCTCGAGCCGAAGGATCTCCAGGGCGTTGCGAATGGGGGCCAGGGGATTGCGTAGCTCGTGTGCCAAGGTCGCAAGAAAGGCGTCTTTCCGCCGATCGCTTTCGCGCAGCTCCTGCGCGAGCTGGGCCGCTTGCTCACGCGCGACCAATGCCTGCGAGAGCAGCTCGAGCGCCTCGGCCCGGGAGGCCTTGAGTGCCTCTTGATGCTGGCGCAGTTGGTTGAGGATCGCGCGGTCGGCTTCGAGTCGGGTCAGGTCGGTTCCGACCAGGCAGATCATCGCCTCGCCAGGCCGTGGCAGGCGGCTTGCCCAGAGATGCATCGGCACCTCTGAGCCCGCAGCGCTGCGAAACACGATGCGGTCGTCGGCGGTGCCGTTCTGGGATGCGTCTAGGAGGCGTCTTAGCCGCGGGAGGTCCTCGGCGGTGACGAGCTCCTCGATCGGGTGACCGAGCAAGCCGCTGCGGCCACGCTCAAGCAACTCGGCCGCGCGGTCGTTCACGTAGAGCAGGAGCCCGTCTGCGGAGGCGGCGAGTCCGGCCTCGTTCATGGTCTCAACCATCAGCCGATGCAGGTTTTCGGTCTCGGTGAGCGAGAACACCCGATCGCCTTTGCTGCCGCTGACGATAACCGCATCAACCTCGCCCTCTCGGATCGCGCGCAGGGCTTCCTCGGCCTCCTCGAGGCGCGCGCGCAGCTCCTGGTTCTCGGCGATCAGGTCATTGACGCTGGGCTGCACTGCTGTCTGAGCAGCTGTCTGCGCTGGCGTCTCCAGTGAGCGCGAGATGCCGGCCGTCGGCGATCTTTGCCGGGAGGTTCTTTGCAGTGCTTGAGGCATGGGCGTCGGTCAGTCCTGTCGGTCGGACCCTTCTGTCCTGGCGCGCAGGTCAAGTCCGACCAACACCCGATGCTCGTCGGCCATATCGCCGATCAGGCGTCGAAGCGGCAACGGCAGTCGCTTGATCAGGGTCGGGGCTGCCAGGATCTGATCGTGTTTGGCAAGGGTGGGTCGCTCGTAGATGTCGACGATCTCGAGCGCATACTGGCCGCTGAGATGCTTCTCGCAGACCTCCTTGACGGATTTGATGGCCATCACCGAGCGCGGGGTCAGACTCGCGACATAGAGCGTCAAGACGTAGTCCGAGCCATTAGGTGATGGACTCGATCCGCCAGCCTCCAGGGCCATTGCTGCAGCGCGATCCTGTTGAGCGGCTTGGTCTGGGATGGGCGGTCGGGTGGAGGGCATGGCGATCCCCTGTTGCATCGTTGGCTGCATCGTTGCGGGTCACTTGCGCGGGCGCAGATCGAGGCCGACCAGCACACGCTCGGTATTGGAGAGATCGCCGATAATCTTCCGCACCGGCTCCGGGAGCTTGCGAACGAGGGTCGGCACGGCCACGATCTGATCACCTCGTGCAAGCTTCGGATTCTCGAGAAGATCGATGATCTCGATGTCGTAATGTCCAGCCAGATGGGTCTCACAGATAGCCTTGAGGTTCTCCAAGGCGCGCAGCGAGCGTGGATTCTGGCCTGCGACGTACAGACGCAGGCACCAGGCGTCTTCCAGAGCAGTTGTCATCTCGGGGGCTGTCATCCGGCGAGTCCGGCCAGCTGATCAGAGGCCTCGATCAGCGAAATACCGGTCTCGGCGAGGCAGAGCTCGTTGACATCATGCGAGTGTGCCATGCCGCGGCTCTTGAGGATATACAGCAAGCGGTGACGCCGCCGTCCGTGACTGGCCATGCGCAGCAATAGCCAGGTGTCGATCAGTGAGCTTACCCCTTCGTCGGTTCGCTCCAATTGGCTGGGCTCAGAGCCTTGGCGCAGGGCAGTGAAGACTGCGGTGATGCCCAGGCTCTTCAGGAAGTCGATGACCCGCGTGAGCATGATCTGCACTTCGGCAAGGTCGCCGATGGTCGCAAAACTGGTGATCGGGTCGAGGACGACTGCATCGGGCTGGGTCTCGGCGACCAGCTGATGCAGGCGCACGAGATGATTCTCCAATCCGTACAGGGTTGGGCGGACCGCATGGCAGTAGAGCCGGCCAGCGTCGAGATGAGGCTGCAGGTCGAAACCGATCGAGCCCATGTTGCGCAGGATCTGGTCGGGCGATTCTTCCGATGACCAATACAGACAGCGCCCGCCTTGACGGCAGATATTCTCGACAAAGGCGATCGCGAGACTGGTCTTGCCAGCGCCAGAGGTGCCCGAGATCAGAACGCTGCTACCCCTGAAATAGCCCTGACCGCCGAGCATCGCATCGAGGCCGGCAACGCCTGTCGAGACGCGCTCGCGCGAGACGCGATGGGCAAGGCCGAGCGAGCTGATTGGCAGCACGCTTAGGCCGTGCTCGTCGATCAAGGTCGGGTACTCGTTCGCGCTGTGGCGGGAGCCGCGATACTTGACCACCCGCAGCCGGCGGGTCGCGACCTGGCTGCTGACGCGATGGTCGAGGAAGACCACGCAGTCGCTAACATACTCTTCCAGTCCGTGTCGCGTCAGCGACCTCTCCCCGCGCTCGCCCGTAATGATCGCAGTCAGGTCGCGCGCCTTGAGCCAGCGAAACAGCCGTCGCAGCTCGCCGCG
>NZ_JBUDPI010000261.1:0-5677 GCF_054919635.1 Halochromatium sp.
GCTGAGCCGGTGCCAGCGATAGAAGCTGGTGTCTTCGACGCCCTTGGCGGTGACGGGACTGCTGTACTGTTGGAGCTTCATCGCTAGGCGCAGCACGCGCTCCCGGTACGGCGCTGGCTTGCCGGCGGCGATGTCGGTCAGCAGCAGGTCGCGGACGAATTCAAACACCGACTGATCCGGCATCTGGCTGCGGCGCCGGGCCTCCGCGACCGCCTTCAGCACCTGATTGCGATCCGCGGTGGAGACGCCCTGATCGGTGATGTAGGTGCGATAGACCGGAAAGCAGGCGACGATCTCCATCAGCGCACTGCGCAGCGCATCCAGGGTGTAATCGCGGGTATGCGGGTCCATCTCGGCGATCCGGGCGGCCTCGCTTGCGAGCACGTGCAGCTCGCTGGAGAGGAGATTCTTCATCACCAGCCGCTTGGCCGCATAGACCTCGTCGGCATAGCCTCTTGCAGAGCCGTCCCCTCCGCCTGGGCCTAAGCCGGAGCCGGAGCCAATGAGCGCTTGGTAGCAGCGATCAAGCTCGGTCTCGCCATCGCTGTCGACGAAGAGGGCATCGCAGAGCGTCGCGAAGTCGTAGCCGGTGGTGCCGTGGACCGGCCAGTCGGAGCGCAGCTGTTCGTCGCCGACCAGGATCTTCTCGGCGGCCAGGTACAGCGGGCGATCATCGTCTAAGGGGGTCCGCTGCGGCTGCAGGATCTGCGCCGCGCGCCGTTGCAGGCGGCGAAAGTAGGCGGCCGGGTCGAAGAGACCGTCGGGATGGTCGATGCGCAGCCCTTGCACCCGGCCCTCGGCGATCAGCTGCAGCACCCGTTCATGGGTCGCCTCGAAGGCGTCGAGGTTCTCCATCCGCAGCGCCGCGAGATCGTTGATATCGAAGAAGCGCCGATAGTTGATCTCGTCGGCGGCGACGCGCCAGTGGGCGAGACGATAGGCCTGAGCCTCCAGCAAGGTATGCAGCCGGCCGCTGTCCGCCGGGTAGTCATCGGAGCCGTTATAGGCTTGCAGGCAGTCTTGGATGTAGCGTTGGAGGTCGGCATTGGCCTGGCACAGCGCTGCCAGGCGCTGTTTGTGCAGCTCCTTGTCGCGATAGCGCTCGGTGACCGACGCCTCATCGAGTGCGCTGCGCGGTGGCAGGTTACCAAAGGCGGTGATGAGGCTCTCGAAGCTGGCCAGATCTAAGGCCAGATCCGAAGCCAGCTCCGAAGCGAGTTCTGAGCCCGCTTTTTCTGAGCTTGCTTCTGTTGAGTGCGCTGTCGGATCAACAGTCGGTTCATCGGTCTTGAGCCGCTCACGCAGCGCCGCCAGACCGGGTGCGAGGATGCGCGGATACTCGCGTGGATCGATCGGGAAATGATGCTCGTAATACTCAACCCGGAAGGCGCCATCGGCGAAGACCAGCTTCAGCTCGCCTTGGTCGAGCAGTTCCCCGTAGTGATCGCCGAGCACCGGCACCAAGACCTTGTCGTGTAGCTCCTGCTTGAGCGGTCGCCAGTCGATGTCGAAGAAATCGGCATGGGTCGATGCGGGGCCGTTTTCGAGCACGTCGAGCCACCAGGGGTTCTCGCTGCCCATGATGCCGACATGATTGGGCACCAGGTCAAGGATCTGGCCCATGTCGTGCGCGGCTAAGGTCTCGCACAGGCGATCATAGTCCGCCTGGCTGCCGAGCTCGGGGTTGAGCTGGCTGTGGTCGACGACATCGTAGCCATGGGTGCTGCCGGGCCTGGCCTTGAGGTAGGGCGAGAAGTAGCAGTGGCTGATGCCGAGGTCAGCGAGGTAAGGCACGAGCTCGGTGGCGGCGGCGAAGCCAAAGTCCTTGTGCAGCTGAAGACGATAGGTGGCGCGCGGAATCGGCGCTTGCAGAGGCGTCTCGTTGCTCGAGGTGGCGCTGGCTTGCTCGCTCGGGGGCTGTTTCGTGTTGGCCTGCCCAACCTTGGTCTGAGCGGTATCGGCCTGGCCAGCGTTGCTCTGGTCAGTATCGAGCTGGCCGGCATTGGTCTGGTCAGCCTTGAGCTGATCAGCTTTGGTCTGCCTGCTGCCGGGCTGAGCGGAGCCTGATGCGGGGTCGGCTTGGGGACCGAGCTGCGGCCGCTCCGAGCCGCTGAAACGACTTGCTGAGCTGCCGCGCTCGGCACGCACCGCCGCGAGCAGACCTTGGATCTCGGGTTGCTCCAGCCAGTGCTCGAGCTGCAGCGGTTGGCGGCGGCGCCAGCTCGGATAGCGCTTGCCGCTGCCCGGCATGTTGATCTGCTCGGCCTCGGCGAGCAGATCGACGGTTTGGATCAGCAGCAGCTTTGATGCGGTGCGCGCCAGATAGACATGGATTGCCCTCAGGTGCTCGGGGCCAAGGCGCGGCACATCGATGGGGTCCGCGCCCTCATGATCGCTCAACAGCCCCTGGTGTCTTAGCGCCAGCAATAGCCGTGTGCGGTCCTGGGTGCGCTCTAGTAGGCGCTTGTCATAGTCCTGCTCGCTCGGGAACAGTTCGAGCGCGCGCCGCTGCTCGATGTCGATGCCCTGCCAGAAGCCAGCCAGCGGCGGTAGATCGTGGGTGCCGGCAGTGACCATGGCGTTCGGCTCGAAGGCCTGTGGCTCGAGAAAACCGCCGTCGTCGGCACGCTCGAAGTAGAGCACCCGCGTGGAGAGGATGCCCCAGTCTGGGATCACCTTGCGGATCAGCTCGGGCACCGTGCCGAGGTCTTCGCCGATGATCACGCAGCGGTTGCGCACGCTCTCGAGCGCGAGCACCCCGAGCAGCTCATCGAGTGGATAGGCGAGATAGGTGCCGGCGGTCGGCCGCTGCCCATCCGGGATCAGGAAGAGTCGCATCAGGCCCATGACGTGGTCGATGCGCAGACCGCCAGCGGCGCGCATGTTGGCACGCAGCTCATCCGCGAACGGTTGGTAGCCGGCAGCACGCAAGGCGCGTGGATGCCAAGCCAGGACGTTCCAGTTCTGACCTTTGGGGCTGAAGTCGTCCGGCGGGGCACCGACATGGGCGCCCTGGATATAGAGACCGGGCAGCACCCAGTGATCGGCGCCATCGGGTGCGGCACCAACCGCAAGATCCAGCAACAGCCCCTGCGCCATGCCCAGCTCCTGACAGCGGTTGCCGGCCGACTCGAGCTGCATCTGGGCCAGCCATTGCAGCCAAGCGAAGAAGTCGACGCGCTCGGCGTGCTCCTGCGCGAAGGTGGCGACCTCCTCGGAGCGGGGGTCATGATAGGCGGCGGGCCATTGCTGATCGCTCAGCTGGCCTTGCGCTGCGGCTGCGAAATGCTCGCTCAGTGCCTGGTAGATCGCGAATCGCCGCAACGGCTCGCCCTGCTCGTCGCAGAAGGCCTGGAAGGCTGCGACCCGTGGTCCCTTGGGGGCGGATTGATGCTGCAAGAACTGCTGGTAGAGACGGCCGAGCACCTTCAGCTTGGCGTCGGTGATCGCCGCAAGATCGACGCTGGATGCGCTGCGCAGCGCGCGCAGCAACGCCTTGAACTCGTCGCTGTCGATCAGCTCCCGCGCTGCTTGACAGTCGGCGAGCTCGGCGACGGCTTCAACATCGATGTGCAGTGGATTGAGGAACCGCCGGCTCGAGGGGCCATAGGGGTCGCAGCGCTCGGGCTGGGTCAGGAACAGGGCGTGCAGCGGACTGAGCCCGACCGCACCGGCGCCGGCTTCTGCCGCGGTCTCGACCAGTCGAGTCAGGTCGGTGAAGTCGCCGATACCCCAATTGTGCGCAGAGCGCAGCGCATACAGCTGGGTCACCAGTCCCCAGTCGCGCGTCCCACTGCCCGAGCCTGTGCCCGGCCCTGTGCCCGAGCCAGCGTCTGCGCCAGGATCAGAGCCAGTGCCTGGACCAGCGCCTGCCCCAGTGCCTGACCCAGTGCCTGCCCCAGCACCCCCATCAGGGCTCGCCTGGTCACGGTTACCCTGGTGCTCAGGCTGCCAGCAGCGACGCGGAGCGACGATCATGCGCGTCTGTGCGAGGACGCTATCGTCGGATGAATCGATCCTCAGCTGGTGATAGCCGATCTCGGTTGGCGCGGGCAACGCGATCGTGCGGCGCTGCCAGCGGCGGCCATCGATCTCGCGCTGCTCGTCAACGGCGAGCCTGCCCAGATCGAGCTCGGCTTCGGCCGTGGCGCCCGATTCGCCGGTGAAGACGAGACGCACCTTCTCCATCGCTGATTGATCAGGCAGGCTGAGCGCGAGCGTCGGTGTCTCATCGCCTTGCCGATGCACGATGACCGGTGCCACCACCTGTTGCCATTCCTGGTCGATCGCGTGTTCGAGGCTGCGCTGTTCTGTTGCCCGGTCCCCGGCGGCGACCCCGAGTGCTCTCAGCAACGCCCGCCGCGTGCTGGCGTCGGCCTGATGCTCGCGGCCTTCGACGTCTGTATAGGTCGCGGCGATTCCATAATGCGCACAAAGTCGCTCTAGCTCCGGCGTTCTACTCATCGCTCAGCCCTCAGCGTCCTGGCTGTCTGCCTCGGTCCATTGCCGCTCGCGCACCCTCGGGTCCAGCTCCGGCTGCCGCGCTGGCGAGGCCAGGTGCCAAGCAACCGCCCAGGGCGGCAACTGCTGTTGCGCGAACGCGTCGTCGAGACCGGATGGCTCCAGGTACAGGGCGTCGCCCGCTGTCGGTAGTGGCAGCGCATCGTAGCGGCGCTCGGCATCGCTGAGGTTCGCCGTCAGGGTCAAGACAGCACCGTCATTGAGCCGCCATTGCACCTGGATGGCGCGGCTGGCGAAGGTCTCAAAGCGGCGTTGCCCAAGATCGACGCCGGCCAGACGCGGCACGATCTCGCGCTGGCGCAGCCGCAGTAGCTGCTGATGGAAGAGCCACCACTCGCGGTGGCGGGAGTCACCTTCGAGCGCCTCCCAGTCGAGCCGGCAGCGCTCGAAGGTGGCCGGGTCGTTTGGGTCTGGGATGGCCTCGCGCGCCTGCGGATCAGCAAAGCGCTCGAAGCGTTGGAACTCTCGCCGTCGTCCCTGGGTAACCGAATCGGCCAGCTCATCGCCAAAATCACAGAAGAACAGGAATGGCGTCTCGGTCATGGTTTCTTGCCCCATGAACAGCAAGGGCGGCGATGGCGCGAGGAGCATCACGGCGCTGAGCGCCCGCAGCGCCTCCGGAAACGCGAGCGAGGCGATGCGCTCGCCGAATGCGCGATTACCGATTTGATCGTGATTCTGCAGCAGGTTGATGAAGGCGCTCGGCGGTAAGCTGGCGCTGGGCTCTCCGCGCCGGGCGCCGTCGCGGAACGGCGACGGCTCGCCTTGATAGGCGAAGCCCTCGGCGAGGCAGCGGGCGAGGAGGCGGGCCGGCTCCTTGCTGTAGTCGGCGTAATAGCCGTCTTGCTCGCCGGTGATCAGCACATGGGCAGCATGGTGGAAGTCGTCGTTCCATTGCGCCCGATACCAACGGGCCATGCCATTCTGGCGCCGGTCTAGATAGCGCGCTTGATTGCCGTCGTTCTCGAGCACCAGATGAACCAGCCTTCGGTGCCCGAGACGGTCCTGAACCGCCTCGGCCAGCTCGGTCAGGATGTCCGGCTCGGACTCATCGGCGATCGCGTGGACGGCATCGAGGCGCAGACCGTCGAAGCGGTACTCCTCGAGCCAATAGAGCGCGTTATGGATGAAGAAATCGCGTACGCTGCGACTGTCG
>NZ_JBUDPI010000262.1:0-5648 GCF_054919635.1 Halochromatium sp.
CCCTGCGGGCGAGGGTGGCGGAGCTGGAGGGTGACAATGATCTGCTGGGCCGACGCTTGGCCGACGCCGAGCTGCGGTCGGTCGCGGTGGAGTGGGGGTTGGGGGCGGCTGAATCCGAGATCATTGATTTGACCGCCCAGTTGCGCGAGCAAGTGCACGCCTGCGAGGCCCTCGAGCGTCTTGTCGGGTTCGGCGATGAGGCCCCTGGTTGTCACGCTCAAGACTGCAAGACCTGTGGTGAAGGCAACGACCGCTGTCCGGATCTGGACCTGTCAGGGCGTCGCATCCTCTGTGTCGGTGGGCGCAGCGATCTGGCACCGCGCTACCGCGATCTGGTGCAGCGCTGCAACGGCGAGCTGATCCGACACGACGGCGGGCTCGAGGACAGCCAGCAGCGCCTGGAAGCGGTGCTCGCGCGTGCCGATGCGGTGATCTGTCCGTCCGATGCGGTTAGCCACAACGCCTACGCGCGCACCAAGCGCTTCTGTAAGCAAATGGGCAAGCCCTGCGTGTTGGTGCCGCGCTCGAGCGTTGGTGCCTTCGCGCAGGCACTCACAGCGCTTGCTGAGGGCCCAGACCAGCAGGCGTTGCAAGGGCCGTTCAGCCTTGATCCTGAGCGAATCGCGCGCTCGCGCCAGGCAGCCTGAGCCGGGATTTTTCCGCTGGTCCAGAAGAACTGGCTCGGAGCCATTGTCAACGCTACTATCTGCACGGAGGGTTGCGATGTGTAACTCGAGAAGGGCCTCCTATCCGGGGCTGCGAGCATCGGCCGAGTCTCTGCGGACTCTTGCTGGGGCTCAGGTTTGCAAGCTCCGAGCTGCGTTACGCTCGGTCTCGAGCCTGGCCGACAAAGGATCGGTCGGGTTAGTGCCGGCCGTCCTTGGTGTTGCGCTGGCGCTGGCGCTGATGCTCTGGGCACTGCCGGAAAAGAACGCCGGTGCTCAATCGGCTCTACAGTCTCCGCTGCAGCCATCGCGCCTAACGGCTGTGGCTGAGCGGTAGACTTTGAACCGGTCGGCGGACAGGCGCACAGCCTTTGATTGCTTGCGGATAATGTAAGCGGTTATCATAGCGATTTCGTGTTCAGGGCGCCGATGAGGAGCAACAAGATGAGCGAAGCCGAGCATGAGGCGACAGGGGCGGGTGGGCCTCGCCATGCAGGCGCCGGATCAGAATCCGGTGGGGAGTCAGCACAACAGTCTGGTGCAGGCGCTCGACCACAAGCCGAGGCTGGCGCCAAGGGCGAAGCGCCTAAGCAGGCAGGCTCGACGGCCGCCGAAGCGATGTATGGCCCATCCGGAGCATACGCGTCGCAAGGTCCGTCCGGTTATCCTCCGCAGCATCCGGCGTATGACCGCTCTGGATATCAGGCCCCGTATCCGCCCCAGGCCCAATATCAGCCTCCTCAATATTATCCTCATCAGTATCAAACCCAGCAGCCTGGGTATGCTCATCAGGACCAGCAACCTGGGTACGGCCAGGATGCCTACGGGCAGCCACATCCAGGGGCTGCGGTGGACCCGGCAATGATCGCATCCGCCTATCCAGGTGCCTATGCACCCTATTACCATGCCTATCATGCGGGCTATCCGCCGCCGGCGTTCTACGCGCAGCCAGCAGGCGCTATGCCTAACCCATCAGCACCGATGGGAGGGCATGCCGCAGCGGCGATGGCTGGGACGCCAGGCGTCGGCATGCCAGGAACCGGTGGGACTCACGCCGGCGCGCAGGCTGGCGCAGGACAGGGCCCGGGCCCGCAAGCCGGTATGCAGCAGCTGTTCGAGGAGCTCGCGCAGGGCGGCAACGGACTGAACAGCCTGACGCAGATGCTCAGTCTTGACGACACCGAGTTCTGGAAAGGCGCGCTGGTGGGGGCTGCAGCCGTATTGCTGCTGACCAACGAACAGGTGCAGGATACCCTGTTCAAGTCTGGCGCCAAGGCGAAGAGCGCAGTCAAGAGCGGGGCTGAAAAGCTCAAGGAGCGCGCGTCGACATCGTCGAAGACCGAGGACGACCCATGAGCAGCGAGGATCAATACGCGCTGATGCGAGCGCCTATTGCCTATGATCCACTCGCACCCTATCCGGCGATGCCTCATCCAAGCGCGCCGGCCAGCGGGTCGGCTGCGTCGGACGGCTGCTCGGCGCTGGCCCAGCTGGCGCTGCTCGGCGCCGTGATTGGCGGCTCTGCCGCCGCCGGTGCGAATATCCGCCGTCTGCAACGCCAGGAGGTCGATGCCGCTGGTGCGTTGGCCGATACCGGTCGAGCGGCACTGGCGACCGCTGCGGCCAGCGCGGTCGCTGGTGCCGCCGCGAGTGCCGTGCGCCAGCAAGGACTGCTGCGGCTTGGTGTGCTCTTCGCCAGTGGCACTGCAGTCATGTACGGTATCCAGCGCTACCTGGAGGGGAGCAGCGAGTCATGAGTCGCGCAGAGCATGGCATGCAGCGCCAGCGTCACGGCGTCGCCAAGAACCTCGCCGAAGGCGTTGGCGGCGTGATCGTTGGTGCGGCGCTCGTGGTACTGGCGAGTCAGTGGCTCAAGCGCCGCCAGCCGGGCCGCTTGGCAACCGATCGCACCGACGCGGAGACGCCGCTAGGGGCCGACGCTGCGGCCGCATCCACTATGAATTCCTCAAACTCGCCCGGAAGCTAATCCCATGAGCCAGTACGACGACCGATCCTACTATCCGCCCATGGTTGGCGGTACGCCCTACACGATGACGCCCTACAACCCGAGCGCCCTGTTCCAGATGGCCAAGCTTGGCACGGTGATCGGACTGACCGGCGCCGGTGCTGCCAACCTGCATCGTCTCCAGCACGGCGAGGTCTCCTCAAGTGAGGCGGCGCTCAATACGCTGCGGACCGGTGTCGCCTCGGGGGTGGCAACTGCCGCCGCGACGCTGGTGGCGAGCCAGTTCCGCAGTCCAACCTTGGCCTTGGCCGCAACCCTGGTGACAGGCACGGCGACGATGTACGCGCTGAATTCAGCGGCACAGTCGACCCGCGCCAAGGCGTCCGGGCCACCGACGACGGAGTCCGACGCCGAGTCTTGCTGAGCCGCACTTGTACGGCAACTGGACGGCATTTGGGCGGCATTTGGGCGGCATAGGGCGCGTCGAGCGCTGACACCGCCGACTCCGTGACATCGTTCCCTACCTACTAGTCCTCGAGAATCCGAGCATGAGCTATTACGCGTATCCGCCAGGTACTGTCTCGCCGGGTCAGCCATCGGCGCAATCCCCGGCTCAATCGCCAATGTCCCCATCTCCGATGCAGGGTGCCCAAATGCAGGGCGGCCACATGCCGGGTGCGCCGATGGGCGCTGGCCAGACGATGCAGCAGCCCTATGCTGCCCAGCAGCCAGGCATGATGCCGGCCGGTGGCCAGTACGCCAATGTTCAACCCGCCTATCATCCGATGCCGATGGCGCCGCAGGCGGGTGCAGGAGCCGTGCCTGGCGCCATGCCCGGCATGGGTTATCCCACGCCGACGACCTCCTCGTTCTTCAATCTCGGCAACGACCGCTTCATCAAGGGCTTGCTGATCGGGGCCGCCGCTGCCTATCTGCTCACCAATGAGAACGTTCAGCGCACCGCGATCAAGGGCGTGGTCAAGCTCTGGGGCGGCATCCAGGGCGGGGTCGAGGAGATCAAGGAGCGCTTTCACGACGCTGAGGCCGAGATCCAGGCATCGGAGTCGCATAAGGACGCTTGAGGGTCGGTCCGAATCCGAGCGGGCCAGTCCGGACCCGAGTCCGGACCCAAACTCGGCTCTATGTTATTCAGTCCGTACCGGCTTGAACGAACTGACCTCCAATCTGCTCTAGCCCCGTCGATACGCGTTCCGTGGCGCTCACTAATTATCGGATTATCCATGAGGTACCGGGCCGTCTGCGGCTGCGCGTCCCGGCCATGGGCGAGCCTGGCTGTGAGGCCTCGGCGCTCGAGGATTGGATCGACGCCGCAGCGGCCACCGAGGAGGTGCGTGCCAATCGCGCTTCGCGCAGCCTGATCATTCACTACAAGGGTGGTGAGGAGGCGCGGCAGGCGCTGCTGCGCCGGCTCGAGCGCTTCTCGACCGAGCCCATCCCAGGCTACAGCGAAGACGGTGTTCACGAGGCCGAGGTGACACCGATGATCACGACGCTACTGACGTTGGCGGTGTTGCCGTTCCTGACCCCGCCGATGCGCGTCGCGCTCACCTTTGCCAATGTCGGCTCAACCCTCGCCAAGGGCGCCGACACCCTGGTGCACGAGGGCATCAAGGTCGAGGTTTTGGATGCGCTTGCGGTCGGTCTGGCGGCGGCCAATGGTAAGCTGTTCACGGCCAATCTGACTGATCTGCTGCTCGATCTTGGCTCTTTCCTAGAACGTCGCACCCAGCGCCAGTCCGATCGGTTGCTGCGTCGCCTGTTGCGACCTGATCCAGCAATGGCCTGGGTCGAGCGCGATGGCGATTTGGTGCAGGTCTCGGGCGACGAGGTGCGCGCCGGTGAGACCGTTGTCGTCGGTGTCGGCGAGACGGTCCCAGTCGATGGCCATGTCATCGATGGCCTGGCGCTGGTGAATCAGGCCGGTGTCACCGGCGAGGATGTACCGGTGCGCAAGGAGGCCCCGGCGCGGGTAATCGCCGGCTCGGTGTTGGTCGAAGGACGGCTACGGCTAGAAGCGACGCGGGTTGGTGAGGATACGACGACCGCGCGGGTCTCGCGCTTCATCCAGGCCTCATTGGCCGAGCAGGCGGTCACACAACGCGTGGCCGATGAGCTGGCCGATAAGCGGGTCTATCTGACCCTCGGCACCGGCGCCGCCGTCTATGCGCTGACGCGGGATCTGGCGCGGCTGCAATCGGTCTTCCTAGTCGATTATTCCTGCGCGCTGAAGCTGGGGACGCCGGTTGCGTTCAAGGCGGGCATGTCGCGCGCCGCCGAGCACGGTGTGCTGATGAAGGGGGGTGAGGCGATCGAGACCCTGGCCGAGATCGACACCCTGGTGTTCGACAAGACCGGCACCCTGACCCACAGCGATCTGCTGGTCACTGATGTCGTCGTGCTGCCCGGCAGCTGCGCCTGCACCGAGACCGAGCTGCTAGCGATGGTAGCCTCGGTCGAGGAGCATGCCAGCCATCCGATCGCCCAGGCCGTGGTTGAGGCCGCCCGCGAGCGTGATCTGGAGCATATCTCCCACGGTGAGGTCGACTACATGGTCGCCCATGGCCTGCAGGCCGAGGTTGATGGCGGGCGCATCGTGGTCGGCAGCCGGCATTATCTGGAAGCGCACATGGCGATCGACTTCCAGGCCCATCAGGATCGGATCGATGCGCTGCAAGCGGAAGGCAAGACGCTGCTGTTCGTCGGCAATGCCGAGGGCGCGGTGGGCCTGATCGCGTTGCGCGACACCTTACGCGAGGAGGCCCCGGCGGCGCTCGCGCGACTGCGGGCGCTCGGCATCAAGCAGTTGGTCATGATCACCGGCGATCGGCGCGAGAAGGGCGAGGCGCTAGCCGCCGAGCTGGGTCTCGATGCGGTCTATGCCGAGATGGCGCCTGAGGACAAGGCCAGCGTGATCGAAGGCCTGCAGCGAAACGGGCACAAGGTGGGCTTTGTCGGCGACGGCGTCAACGACGGGCCGGCGCTAGCAGTGGCCGATG
>NZ_JBUDPI010000263.1:0-5549 GCF_054919635.1 Halochromatium sp.
CCGGCGCGCTGCGGCGGATCTTCCAGGGCGGGCCGGCGCAGGCGCCGCCGCCCAGACGGAGCTCGCCGAGACCCCGGCCGTGCTGAGTCCAGCGCTCAACCCGAAACCGTGCCGGTTGGCCACAGAAGGTCGGCTCCGCATCGGCGCAGCGTACTGAGACCCCGAGCAGGTTGTACCAGCAGTGGTGCATACTCACCAACGCGATCCCGGCCATCAGAAAGGTCAAGAACAGCCCGAGGTTGTTCTGGTAGTTGAGCGAGCCGAGCAGTGTGGCAAACAGCATGGTGCCGAAGGCGACGCCGGTGCTGGTTGGCAGGATATAGATGCGGCGCGCGCCGATACGGGCCACGCCCTGTTGATCATGGGGGTTGCGGCGCATCAATCCGTCCAGCCAGCGTTGGCGTTGCGGCTCACTCACCGTCTGTGCATCTGTCTGTGATCAGCGTCAAGGAATGGGCACTGCGTCGAGGATCTGCGTCGCAACCGCTGGGTCTGTGCGTCCGCTGTGCTCGGTGTCTTGTGCCAACCGATGGGGAACCACCGCCGGCAGCACCTGCTGGACATCGTCTGGGACGACATAATTGCGTCCCTCAATCATCGCCCAGGCCCTGGCCGCGCGCAGCAGGCCGAGCCCGGCGCGTGGCGAGAGCCCATGTCGGAAGCGGTTGCTCGCGCGTGTGTAGTTCAAGATGTGCAGGCAGTAGTCGATGATCGGCGGTGCCGCATGGATGCGATCAAGGTGCGCCTGGGCCTGGATCAACGCGTCCCCGCTGAGCAGCGGTTGTAGCGCCGCCACCATGGCGCGTCGGTCCTCACCGGCAAGCAGGATGCGCTCTTGCTCCTGATCCGGATAGCCAAGCGCGATACGCATCAGAAAGCGGTCGAGCTGTGACTCTGGCAGCGGAAAGGTGCCAATCTGATGCGCCGGATTCTGCGTGGCGATGACGAAGCAGGGTTGCGGCAATGCCCGGGTCTCGCCGTCGGCGGTGACCTGGCGCTCCTCCATCGCCTCGAGCAGGGCACTCTGCGCCTTCGGCGTGGCGCGATTGATCTCGTCGGCCAGCACGAGCTGCGCGAACACCGGCCCGGGATGGAAGCGAAACTGCTCGCCGGCACGGTCATAGACCGAGACGCCAAGCACATCCGCTGGCAGCATGTCGCTGGTGAATTGGATACGGGAATACTGCAGCCCCAGCAGTCGGGCAAGCAGATGCGCGAGCGTGGTCTTGCCAACGCCCGGCAGGTCTTCGATCAGCAGATGACCGTCCGCGAGCAGACAGACCAAGGCCAACTTGATCTCCTGGGCCTTACCGAGGATGACCGAGCTGGCGGTGTCAATGAGTGGTGTGAACTGGCTTGGCGGCGCGCTCGCGCGCATCGGGCTCAGCATGATGTGGGCTGTGGTCCGCGGTTCCGGTTGCTGGCTGCCCGTCTCTTGGCCGATAGCAGCCTGAATGTTCGATGAATTCGGATTATCATAGCGAGTTGCTTGCGCAGGGGTTGAGACCATGTTGGTAGAACAACAGTACGACGTCATCGTCGTCGGTGGCGGGCATGCTGGCACTGAGGCGGCGCGGGCCGCGGCCCGCGCTGGTGTGCGGACGCTGCTGCTGACTCATAACATCGAGACCATCGGTCAGATGAGCTGCAACCCGGCCATCGGCGGGATCGGCAAGGGGCATCTGGTGCGCGAGATCGATGCCCTGGGCGGACTCATGGCTCATGCGACCGACCGCGCCGGCATTCAGTTCCGGGTGCTGAACCGGCGTAAGGGACCGGCGGTGCGGGCGACCCGTGCGCAGGCCGATCGCATGCTGTATCGGGCCGCGGTGCGCAGTGCCGTGGAGACGGCGCCCAACCTGGATCTGTTTCAGCAGGCGGTCGATGACCTGCTCATCGAGTCGACCGGTCAGCGCGAGCGTGTCGTCGGCGTGCGCACCCAGATGGGGCTCGAGTTTCGCGCGCGGGCGGTGGTGCTGACCGTTGGCACCTTCCTCGGCGGCAAGATCCATATCGGGCTCAGTCACTATCAGGGCGGTCGCGCCGGCGACCCGCCGTCGAATGCGCTTGCCGAGCGGCTGCGCGCGCTGCCGTTTCGGGTCGAGCGGTTGAAGACCGGGACGCCGCCGCGGATCGCTGCGCGCAGCATCGATTACAGCAAACTCGAGGCGCAGCCGGGTGACGAGCCGGTGCCTGTATTCTCCTATCTAGGCAGCGCCGCCGAGCATCCGCGCCAGGTCAGCTGCCATATTGCGCGCACCACCGAGCGCACGCATGAGGTCATCCGCGGCGGATTGTCACGCTCGCCGATGTACTCGGGCGTGATCGAGAGCATCGGCCCACGCTACTGCCCGTCGATCGAGGACAAGATCGTGCGCTTCGCCGATAAGACCTCGCATCAGATCTTCGTCGAGCCCGAAGGTCTAGAGAGCGGCGAGGTCTACCCGAACGGGATCTCGACCAGCCTACCATTCGATGTTCAGCACGCGCTGGTGCGCTCGATCCCTGGTTTTGAGCAGGCGCATCTGACCCGCCCGGGTTATGCGATCGAGTACGATTTCTTCGATCCACGCGATCTTGCGCCCTCACTCGAGACCCATTTCATCTCGGGCCTGTTCTTTGCTGGCCAGATCAATGGCACCACCGGTTATGAGGAGGCCGCGGCACAGGGGCTGCTCGCAGGCCTGAACGCCGCCCGGCAGGTGCGAGAGCTCGAGCCCTGGTCGCCGCGCCGCGATGAGGCCTATCTTGGTGTGCTGGTCGATGACCTGATCACCCGCGGCACCAACGAGCCCTATCGGATGTTCACCAGCCGGGCCGAATATCGGCTGATGCTGCGTGAAGACAATGCGGATCTACGCCTGACCGAGACCGGCCGTCGGCTCGGAGTGGTCGATGATGAGCGCTGGCGCCGCTTCGAGGCGAAGCGTGAGGCCATCGAGCGCGAGCAGCAGCGGCTGCGCGACTGCTGGGTGCGACCCGGAACTGTGTTGGCAGCCGAGATTGAGCAGCGCAGTGGCGAGCAGATCAGACGCGAGGTGCGCGCGCTAGACCTGTTGGCGCGACCGGCCGTCGGCTATCGCGACTTGGCCGTCTGTGCTGGCATCGGTGATCCGCTCGGGGTGGTCGCAGAGGCGAAGGCGACTGAGTTCGTGCCATTCGCGTCGTCTTGTCCAGACGCGTTGGCGATCGCCGAGCAGGTCGAGATTCAGGCCACCTATGGCGGCTATCTGGCGCGGCAGCTCGATGAGATCGAGCGCCAGCGCGGTCAGGAAGCGCGCTCGCTGCCGGTCGACTTCGATTACGAGACGGTGCGGGGCCTATCGGCTGAGGTCTCGGAAAAGCTGCGCCGCGTGCGGCCCGCGACGGTCGGGCAGGCGGCTCGGATTCCTGGGGTCACCCCGGCGGCGGTGTCACTACTTCTTATCCATCTCAAACGGTTGAGCGCCTGATGGAGGTCGATCCGCAGGAGCTGCGGGCTCGGTTGGACGGAGGACTGGCGGCGATGTCGGCGCAGATCGGCGCGACCCTTGATGAGACCGCGCGCGACAAGCTGATTCACTATCTGCTGCTGCTTGGGCGTTGGAACCGAGCCTTCAACCTGACCGCGGTGCGTGACCCGCGCGAACAGGTGGCGCGTCACCTGCTGGACAGCCTGGCCATTCTGCCCTGGGTGATGCGCGGACCTGTGCTTGACCTCGGGACAGGCGCTGGCTTGCCCGGCATTCCGCTGGCGCTGGCTCGGCCCGAGCTCGCGTTCACGCTCTTGGATAGCAACGGCAAGAAGACCCGTTTCGTGCGTCAGACGGTGCTGGAGCTCGGGCTCGAGAATGTCGAGGTGATCCAGATTCGGCTCGAGACATACCGGCCGGCGCACAAATTCGCTACTATTGTCGCCCGCGCCCTGGCATCCCTGCAGGAGCTTTATCAAAGTGCGCTGCGCCTGGCCCGCGCCGATGGCTGCCTGTTGGCACTGAAAGGCCGGCTGGCTGCCGATGAGCTGGCCCAGCTGCTGGCCCAGCTCGCGGCGCATCGATCGGCTGTTGCCAGCAATCCTGACCAGGCTGACGCCGTTGCAGGTTGGCTCGGCGAGCCCTGTATCCACTCTCTCGTTGTTCCCGGTGTCGACGGCGAGCGTTCTCTGATTGAGGTCTCCCTCAGCGGTAGTATCCATGGCTAGTATCAGAACCATTGCCATCGCGAATCAAAAGGGTGGTGTCGGCAAGACGACCACGGCGGTGAATCTGGCTGCCTCCCTGGCAGCCATCGGGCGACGGGTGCTGTTGGTTGACCTCGATCCGCAGGGCAACGCCACCATGGGCGTCGGGGTCGATAAGAACGGGCTCGAGCGTACCGGCTGTGATCTGCTGATGGGCGAGGCCGAATTCGCCGAATGCGTCGTGCGTCTGGATGCGCCAGAACCCGGTTTTGACCTGCTGCCCTCGAATGGCGACATGACGGCCGCTGAGGTCGGGCTCATGCAGTCGGACAAGCGCGAGCGTGCCTTGGCGGACGCGCTCACCGGCGTTGCCGGGGCCTATGAGGTCGTGTTGGTCGATTGCCCGCCGTCGCTGAACATGCTGACGGTCAACGCTCTGGTCGCCGCAGACGGGGTTCTGATTCCGATTCAGTGCGAGTACTACGCGCTGGAGGGGCTCTCGGCCTTGTTGGACACGGTTGAGCAGATACGCGGCAGCCGCAACGCCGGCCTGCGCATCGAGGGCATCCTACGGACCATGCATGATCCTCGGAACAACCTGGCCAATGAGGTCTCGACCCAATTGGTGACCCATTTCTCCGATGAGGTCTATCGCACCATCATCCCGCGCAATGTGCGGCTGGCCGAGGCACCCAGCCATGGGCTGCCCGCGCTGCTCTACGATTGCAGCTCGCGCGGCTCTGTTGCCTATCAGGCCTTAGCGAGCGAGATCCTGCGCCGCCGCGAGCGCACCCCAAGCGCGGCCTAATCCTGGAGCCTGAGTGCCGATGACAGCTGCTAAGAAAAAGGGATTGGGCCGTGGGCTCGATGCGCTGCTCGGTGGTATGCGCGAGGCCGATGGGCGGGTCGCAGACTCGGAGCAAGCGTTGCCCGATGGCCAGGGGGATACCTCCGCCAAGGCCGCGGCACTGACCGCCCCGATGCTCGGCGAGCCGGTGCGCGAGCTGGCGTTGGATCAGATCCAGCGCGGGCGCTACCAGCCGCGGCGCGATTTTGACGAAGAGCGCATGCGCGAGCTCGCCGATTCCATCGCGGCCCAAGGCGTGATTCAACCGATCGTGGTGCGCCCGCTTGTCTCGGGCCAGTATGAGATCGTCGCCGGCGAGCGGCGTTGGCGTGCGAGTCAGCAAGCTGGGCTCGAGCGCATTCCGGTGGTGGTGCGCGATGTCACCGAGCAGGCCGCGCTGGCAATCGCGCTGATCGAGAATATTCAGCGCGATGACTTGAATCCGTTGGAGGAGGCCGGCGCCCTGCGTCGGCTCTTGGAAGACTTTGGTCTGAGTCATCTGCAGGTGGCCGAAGCGGTCGGCAAGTCGCGCAGCACGGTGAC
>NZ_JBUDPI010000264.1:0-5516 GCF_054919635.1 Halochromatium sp.
CTGGGCTGCCAGCATGCTGAAGATCGGCAACGCGAGGCCGGCGAGGGTCCAAAGCTGCATGCTCATCAACGACATCGCGAGGAAGGTCCCAAGCGCAATATCGGCAATCAGCGCAACCGCGGCACTGCGCGAAGGCCGGCTGATGCGCAACGCTCGGTATAGCTTCGTCGGCACCAGATTGGTCAACAGGATGCCGGCAAACAGGCAGGTTACGAACAGCGGCAGCTTGAGGGCGAATCCTGCGTCAGGCAGACGACTCTCCAGATTGGGATTCCAGGAACTCACGCAGCGTCTCTTCACGATCCTTCTCGAGCGAGGTCTGGAGCACCTTGCCCTTACCGCGAAACTCGGACAGTCCTTCAAGCACCTTATCAGCCGTCACCTTGCGCACCAGGATGAAGACCGCGGCGCAGCCGGGCTGGAAATGCTCCGCCAGCCCTTTCATAAAGTCGTCATTAATACCGATATGCAGCTTGGAATCACTCGCTATCTGCACTTGACTTCTCTGCAGCGCTGGCGGTGTCGAGCGGTGGCAACCGCCGCAGCAGCAATTCCTGCGTCGGATAGGCAAAGGCGACCCCGGCCTCTTCGAAGCGCTGATGGATACCGAGATTAATCGCCTGCTGCACATCCATGTACAGCGTGTAGTCTGGACTCAGCACGTAATAGACCACTTCGAACACGAGCGCGAAATCGCCATATTCAGCGAAATGCGCTCGATCAAAGCGAGCGTCTGACACGCCTTCCACAACCTCGCGAATCATCACCGGAATGCGCTCAAGCAGGTCGCGCGGCGTCTGATAGCTCACCCGCAGCTTGAAGGCAATGCGCCGCTCTTTGAAGTGCTTGAAATTATGAATGCGACTGTTGAGCAAGTCACTATTGGAGAGCACCACTTGCTCGCCGGAGAGACTGCGGATGCGCGTCGTCTTGACCCCGATATGCTCAATCACTCCGAGCGTTTGGCCGGACATCACGAAATCGCCGACCCTGAATGGCTTGTCGAGGATGATCGCCATCGAGCTGAAGACATCCCCGAGGATGTTTTGGACCGCAAACGCGATCGCCAAGCTACCAACACCAAGTGCGCCAACAAGGCCTGCGACCGGGTATTCGAAGTAGGCCAACAGCGAGACGATGACGGTGATCCAGATGCCAACCCGGAGGAAGAACGTCAGCAGCCCATAGCCGGTGACGGTCGAGGGATCGAGCATCTCCTGGCGCGTGCGTCGACGGCTGAAGTAGTCGACCATCGCGGCATTGGCCCAGATGCCGAGCTGGATGTAAAAGGCCACCACCAACAGGGTCCAGAGCCAGTCCTTGACCGTCGGGCTGGCCAGACCGGAGAACACCATCGCCACATAGAAGGCGGCGATCAGCACGAACAGCTGACTGGTGTTACCGGCGATGGCCGAGAGGGCCAAGCGGAAGTCCCCATAGGTGGCCGCTGGGCTCTTTGCCCTGCGGCGCTTCAAAGCACGGCGTGCGCCCATCCGAATCAGCGAGACGAGAAAGATCACGACCATGAACATGGCGAGCGCGATCGCAAGCTCGCGCACCCGGATACTCTGGTCGTCAATCACCAGCACCTCGGCATCCCACCAGGTGGCAATCGTCTCCTGTGCCTGGAGCAGCTGCAGCGACAACGTCTGCTCTTGCACCTTGGCCTCGACCTGAGGCCGCATGCCCTCGAGCAAAGCAATCAGCTGATCTTGGATCTCGAGCAGCTCACGGCCATAGCCTTCAGCGAGATCGTGGGCCTGGCTGCGAACCGCCATCGCCTTGCGCACCTCCTCGCTGAGCTGAGGGTCGCGCAGGCGCCGCGTCTGCGCCAGCTGAATCGAGCGCAAGGCGTTGAGACGCCCCTCGATGTCATCCTTCTCGGCATGTGCGGCCGATGCCTCCGTGATGATCTGCCGCAAGAGGGCCGCGAGATCGACCGACTCAGGGTCATTCATGAGCTGATAACGGCGCTGCCAGAGTCCACGCATCTGGCTCAGGCTGGTCATGGCCGTCATCAATGAATCGACGCTGGTGCGCGCCGCCTCGAGCTCGGCTTGACGCGCCGCCACCCATTCCTTCAAGGCTGCCTCGTCGGCCCGCTCATCGGCCTCGGCCAATCGCCGCTGCGCCTGGTACAACGCCGACTCCGCCTGGTCACCGGTGCGTTGCAAGGCCTGGATTTGAACCTTGACCTCCTCTTCGGCCGCAGCCAGCTTCGCCAGATGCTGATCGAACGCCTCCTGCGACAGCTCGGCTCGCTTCTCGATAAACGCGATGCGTGCCTCCAGCAGCGCCTCTTGAATCTCGGCGACCTGATCCTCGCTGCGCGCTAACGCGACCGCACTCTGATCCGCAGCCAATTGCTGCCGCGCTAGCAGCTCATTCAGACGCGCCAGCTCCAGCTCTTGCTCGAGAGCAAGACGCTCGACCGCACTGATCCCGTTCCTGTCGGCCGCAGTGAGTCGATCGCGCACCGTTCTGCGCTCACGCACCGCCGTGCTGAGTGCCTTCTCAGCAGCGCTCAAGCGCCGCGTCGCCGTGTCGAGCCGGGTTTCTGCGACATCTTCAACGGCCTGCGTCAACGAGAGCTCAGCCCGCCGCTGATCGAGCTGCGAGATCGGGAACGGGGGCTCCAAGGACACCCCGTCGCGTTGGATGGTCGCGAGCTGGAGGCGCTGCTCGGCGAGGTCGTCCTCGATCGTCTGCAGGCGCCCGTGCAGGGTCGCCCGCCGCTGCATGGCGATTCGCAGCTCGCGCAGCACCTCGATCTTCTTGCTGATCCTGGCGACGCTCGCCTCAAGCGCGCTGACGGCGAGCTCAGCATCAACAGCTTCGGTGTCAACGGCTTCAGCATCAGCGGAGAGCTCGCCAGAATCATCCGTCTCGGTCTCGGTCTCAGTCCCAATCTCAGTCTCTGTATCGGCAGCTGGCACATCATCCTGGTCCTGGCTGCCTGGCTGGCGTTCGCCGGGCTTGGTCTCTGCGGGCGACTCAGCCTCCCCTGTCCGCGCTGCCTCGGCCTCTGCTTCAGCCTCCTGAGCTGCAGCCTTTGCCGCAGCCTCCTGAGCCGCAGCCTTAGCCGCATCAAGGGCCTCCTCCTGCTCTGCAATCCGTGAATCGATCAAATCGAGCGCAATCTGAAAATCCTCTGCCGATGTCATCGGCTGAGGCAGCTCAGGTAAACCGATCGCAGCCGGACTAAACGCCAATGGCTCGGTTGCCTGCCCCGAAATGGGGGGTTCAGCAGTGGGGGATTCGGCAACAGGTGACTCTGGCCCCGTCGTTTGTTCAACTGCGGTCGGAGCCCCTTCGGCGCCAGGCTCAGCGTCCGAGGCCGCCGGCGCTGTGGCGTCGGTCTCTTGCGCCAAGGTGGGCAGAGATAGCAGCAGGGCCAGCCAGACCAGCAAAGCCAATGGGCTGTTCTTCAGTATCATGAGGGATTTCGGATCAGGGGGGTTGCGAGGACAGGCCATCGCAGGCCGTGGCAGCTGAACTGCGCGACGCCAGAGGCCAATTCGCAGTGTATCGACTCGAGCTGGTGCGCAGCAACTGCACAGAGCGGGTCGACAACGCCTGTACAGACCCTAGCCTAGTGGCCTTTTTGCAAGGCCAACGCCGTTGATACGGCGCACATCGCGCACAGCCACTGGGCCTTTAGCGACCGGCCGCTGGGCCTTT
This sequence comes from Halochromatium sp., assembly GCF_054919635.1. Taxonomy (NCBI): domain Bacteria; kingdom Pseudomonadati; phylum Pseudomonadota; class Gammaproteobacteria; order Chromatiales; family Chromatiaceae; genus Halochromatium; species Halochromatium sp. The sequence goes on from NZ_JBUDPI010000264.1 coordinate 3,682, forward strand.
AGGGGCCAGCCATCGCGCCTAACCATCGCGCCTCATCGGTGATCGCCGCCCAAGTAGCGATCCAGGATGTCGGTCCAGCTATCAGAACGGATCAGTTCGAGCAAGGTGACATTGGCCGGCTCGCGCAGCGCGCTGTCGGGTGGCAGCGCAATGCCATACTGTTGGCGTCGAAGAATGAGCGGCAAGACCCGGAGCTGGCCTGTAAAGGCCTCAGCAATCTCAAAGCGCAGGATCGGGGCATCATGGACCACCGCATCAGCCTGACCCTTGGCAAGCTGTGTCAGGGCCTCAGAGAGCGTATCGACCGATCGATGGCGGATACCGTGGTCAGCGAGGAAGCGATCGCTCGTACTGCCGCTCAGGGCCAGTACCCGCTTCAAGCGGAGGTCCTCGATGCCATCGATCGAGCGATCCAGCTCATTCACGGTCAGGGCCGTCGTCATCGCCGCGGTAAAGGTCGAGATCGCGATCAAGCCGGCAAACATCCAGACCATGCCAATCGACCGCCCGAGCAAGGTTGTCGGCGCCTTGTCCCCGTAGCCCACGGTGGTCATGGTCACCGCCGACCACCAGAGCCCGGAGCCGATCCCAGACAAGGCATCTCGATGGAACTGGGCATTGGACCGCCGCTCGGCCAACCAGATCAGAATGCCGACGGCGATCAAGAGCGCGAGCAGCGCCCCAATGACGGCCAAGAATCCAGGCGACATCAAGCGCGCGACCAGCGACAGCAGATTACCGCTACGCTGTGGCACCGCAATCGCCAGCCCAGAGGCGTGAAACGCATGCGAGAAATCGAGCCGCTGTTCACGATCGCTGGTGATGGTCAGCGCCGCCACAGCCCCATCGACTGTTCCCGCGGCCGTTGCCTCCAGCATCTCGGTCAGCCCAAGCTCAACGTACCGGAAATCAAATCCGTTCTCTTCGGCGATCTGGCTCCACAGCTCGATCGCCATGCCGGCCCATTGGCCATCAGGCCCCCTGAAGGCGAACGGCGGCGCCTGCCGAGTCGCGATGGTCAGTGAGTCGGCTGGATCTGCCTCATCGACCTGGGCGTCAACCTGGGCCGTCCACCAGAGCACCGGCAAGACCAGCAGCCAGCTCAGCGAATTCCGCATCAGCGTCTCCATCGGTGAATCCCAGTGCCCTATTCAGCGTCATCAGCGGCACCGAATCAATCCTTGATGTCGATCGCGAGACAGCGAGGCGCGATCGCAAGCCAGTACGGACGAGCATGCCGAGCCCTCAAGGATCGATGGCCAGGCTGCGAGAGACCGCAACCTGGCCGCTTGTTGCTCACTAGGCCCGCTTGTGGCCTAGCTTGGTGCTCGGCCAGTGGTCAGATCAATCCGTCTGTGTGGTTTGCTCCGGCATCTGATTGACCGGCGATTCAGGGTCGAGCAAGTACGCCATCACATCGCTGATCTGCGCCTGCGTCAGGGTGCCGTTGTAACCGAAGCGCGGCATCGTGGTGCAGGGGAAGAACAGATGGGCGTTATAGACGAGCTGATAGGTGTGCTTCAGCATTGCATCACTGGTCCCCCGCAAGATCCCGTAGCCGGCCAGGCTGGGTCCGACCGTGCCGTGGGCAATCTCGTTCGGATCGAGCTGATGGCACGCGTAACAGTTGCCGCCTGGCGGCTGACTGCTGTGATCATCGTTGCGGTGACCGATGCGGTAACCAAAGCCAGAGCGCGCGATCTCCTCCCCCTTCTTCCATCCAGGTGTTGTCTCGCTCAGCGCTTCTTGTCCGGCAGAATCGCGGGCTGACCGCGAGCCGCATCGGTCCAGTAAGACATCAGCGCGACAGCGGCATCAGAGCCTGGCGTGATCTG
>NZ_JBUDPI010000265.1:0-5514 GCF_054919635.1 Halochromatium sp.
AGGCGCCGGAGCCACTCGTGCGCAGCGGCTCGGCCACTGCGCGCAGCGCTTGCTCGTCGATCCAGCCGTTGGTATACGCGATCTCCTCAGGGGCGCAGATCTTGAGGCCTTGACGCTTCTCGATGGTCTCGATGAAGTTGCCCGCTTCGATCAGCGATTCATGGGTACCGGTGTCGAGCCAGGCGATCCCACGGCTGAGCCGCTCGACATGCAGTTGGCCTTCCTCCAGGTAACGGCGATTCAGATCGGTGATCTCGAGCTCGCCGCGCGCTGAGGGCTGAAGCTCGGCCGCGTAGTCGCAGGCGCGCGAGTCGTAGAAGTAGAGCCCGGTGATCGCGTAATTGGAGCGGGGCTTAGCCGGCTTTTCCTCAAGTCCGACGACGCGGCCCCCGGCGTCAAGCTCGGCGACACCGTAACGCTCAGGGTCCTGCACCCAATAGCCAAACACGCTGGCGCCCTCGGTGTAGGCAGCCGCGGCGCGCAGATGCGTGCGCAGCCCACCACCATAGAAGATGTTATCGCCGAGGATCAGACAGGATGGTGCCCCAGCCAGGTAATCGCGACCGATGATGAAGGCCTGCGCGAGGCCACCCGGCTCCGGCTGCACCGCGTACTTGATCTGCACGCCCCATTGGCTGCCGTCGCCGAGCAGCCTATGAAAGGCCGGCGCATCCTGAGGGGTGGTGATCACGAGCACCTCACGAATGCCCGCCATCATCAGTACCGCAAGCGGATAGTAGATCATCGGCTTGTCGTAGACCGGCAGCAGCTGCTTGCTGATGCTCAGCGTGAGTGGATGCAGCCGGGTGCCGGAGCCTCCAGCGAGGATGATGCCTTTGCGTGTCATGCTGAGGCGTTCCTCAGGCCTGGCCGCCGAGGCGCTCGCCCCGATAGCTGCCATCGGTGACCCGGCGGGTCCAGTCCTGGTTGCCGAGATACCAGCTCAGGGTGCGGGCGAGTCCGGTCTCGAAGGTCTCGGCCGGTTGCCAGCCGAGCTCGGTCTGGATCTTGGTTGCATCGATCGCATAGCGCCGATCATGGCCGGGGCGGTCGCTGACGAACTGCTTGAGCTGGCTGTGCGGGCGATGCGCTGAGTCGGGCAGCGCCTCGTCGAGCAGGCGACAGAGGGTGTCGACCACCTCCAGATTGGTGCGCTCACTGTCGCCGCCGATGTTGTAGACCTCGCCCGGTCGGCCGGCCTCCAGCACTCGGTCGATGGCGCGGCAGTGATCCTCGACATAGAGCCAATCGCGAATGTTGCCGCCGTCGCCATAGATCGGCAGTGGCTCGCCGGCGATGGCCTTGGCGATCATCAGCGGGATCAGCTTCTCCGGGAACTGGTAGGGGCCGTAGTTGTTGGAACAGTTGGTGGTCAGCACCGGCAGTCCGTAGGTGTGATGCCAGGCGCGCACCAGATGATCGGAGGCCGCCTTGGACGCCGAGTAGGGTGAGTTCGGCGCATAGGCCGTGGTCTCGGTGAACCTGCCGCTCGGCCCCAGGGAGCCATAGACCTCATCGGTCGAGACATGCAGGAAGCGAAAGGCCTCGCGCTGCCCGACCTCGAGCTCGCTCCAGTAGCCCCTGACGCTAGCCAGCAGGTTGAAGGTGCCGACCACATTGGTCTCGATGAAGGCGGCGGGGCCATCGATCGAGCGGTCGACATGGCTCTCGGCCGCAAAGTTGACGACCGCGTCGACCTGGTATTCCCGCAGCAGGTGTCCAACCAGGGCCTGATTGCCGATATCGCCTTCGATGAAGACGTGCCGCGGATCATCGCGAAACTCGGCGAGGCTGTCTGGGTTGCCGGCGTAGGTGAGCTTGTCGAGATTGATGATTCGCTCGGCGCCTTGGTGCATCTTTAGATGTACGAAGTTGCCGCCGATGAAACCGGCGCCGCCGGTGACGAGGAGGGTGCGCATGATGTGAGAGGGGCCTTCCTGAATAAGCTGACAATGATACCACCCGAGTCTTGGTGGTTACCTCCGTGCGACACTCTCGCGCTCAATGTCGCCCTCAATGGCTGGTGCGGCGCACCTCGATCACATCGGTCAGCTGGCGCAGCTTGGCGCAGAGCTGCTCGAGCTGCTCGACGTCGCTGACCTCGACCCGGAAGCGCATGCTAGCGCGATCATTGGTTGCATCGGTCTGGGTCTCAGTGGCGATGACATTGGCATCCTCGTCCGCGAGCACCGACGAGACGTCGCGCAGCAGCCCCTTGCGGTCAGCCGCACTGATGACGATGTCAACGGGATAAGCGGCATGGGCTGGCTGCTCGGACCACTCGACCTCGATCAGTCGCTCCTGCTCCTCGTCGGCCAGCTTGGCGATATTGGCGCAATTTGCACGATGTACCGCAACCCCGCGGCCGCGGGTGATGAAGCCAATGATCGAGTCATGGGGGACCGGATGGCAGCAGCTTGCGATCTGGGTCATCAGGTCTGGCACGCCGGCCACGATGACCTCCGGTCGGCCATGGGGTTGACGCTTGCGCCGACCTTGGGTCAGTTGCACCGCCTGCTCGGTCTCGAGGATCGCGTCGCGGCGCTCCTGACGCGGCTCGCCGACCTGGCGTGCGGCCGTGCCGACCGAGAGATCGCCACGGCCGATCGCAGCCAGGACATCATCGCCGCGCTGCAGGTTGAAACGCTCTGCGAGCTGCTCCAGCGGTGCCTTGGCCTCGATGCCAAGGCGCGAGAGCTCCTTATCGAGCAGGCTTCGACCCTCGGCGAGGTGACGCTCAAAGTCCTGCTGCTTGAACCACTGGCGCACCCGATTCCGCGCCCGCGAGGTGGTCAGATAGCCGTGATGGACGCTCAGCCAATCACGGCTCGGCGCAGCGTTCTTCTGGGTGATGATCTCGACCGTCTCGCCGCTAGCGAGCTTGTGGGTCAGGGGCACGATCCGGCCATCGACCCGAGCGCCCCGGCAGTGATGGCCGACCTCGGAGTGGATCGCGTAGGCGAAGTCGAGCGGCGTCGCGCCAGGCGGTAGCTCGATGACCTTGGCCTGCGGGGTCAGCACGTAGATGCTCGCGGCGACCTCCCGCTGCGGTGGCGGCGCGCCCTCCTGCGTCGGCGAGGGCTCCGCGCCGGCAGCAGGAGCGATGCTCGCATCCGTGGCGCGGCCGGAGCTCGACCCGGAGCTCGACCCGGAGCTCGAGCCAGCCCCAGCGCGGGCTTCTGCACCAGCGCTGGTATCGGTGCTCGGCTCAGCCTCCAAGGTGCGCTCGAGCCAGTTGCGCATGAGGACGATCCGGCGCTGGAAGGCCGCGTCATGCCCAGCGGCCTCCTTGTAGGCCCAGTGCGCAGCGATTCCATACTCGGCGTGCTGATGCATCTCCTGGGTGCGAATCTGCACCTCGAGCACCTTGCCGTCGGGTCCAGTGACCGCGGTATGCAGCGAGCGATAGAGGTTACCCTTGGGCTTGGAGATGTAGTCGTCGAACTCGTCCGGGATGTATGGCCAGAGGCTGTGGACGACACTCAGCGCCGTGTAACAGTCGTCCTCGGAGTCGACCATGATGCGCACCGCGCGCAGGTCGAAGATGCCGTCGATATCGACGCGCTTGCGTTGCATCTTGCGCCAGATGCTGTAGATATGCTTCGGCCGGCCGGTGATGCTTGCATGCAGGCCGATGCGGCTGAACTCGTGCTGCAGGCTGTCGATGACAGCAGCGATGTACTGCTGACGCTCGTCGCGGCGCTCGCGCAGCAGGCGTGCGATGCGCTGGTACTCGGTGGGCTGCGTGTAACGCAGCACGAGGTCTTCGAGCTCCCACTTGAGCTGCCAGACCCCGAGCCGGTTGGCGAGCGGGGCGTATAACCGCGTGGTGTCTTCGGCAAGCTCGTGCAGCCGCTTGGGAGGGAGATGCTTGGCCGCACGCATCAGATAGAGCCGCTCGGCGAGCACGACGAGGATGGCGCGCACGTCCTCGGCGATCGCAAGCAGCATGCGCCTGAGATTCTCTTCGCGACGGGCATGCTCACGTGGCTTGTCGCGTGGCTTGTCCCGTTGGCCGCTTGCCGCCTTCGGTTCCAGCTCAGCGAGCTGGGCGATGCGACCGAGGTCCTGAACCATCCGGGAGACGCCGGCACCGCAGCGTGCATCGAGCGTGGGCGCGTCGATCTCACCGCGCCCGATGCATCCGCCCAGCAGGGCGGCGCAGAGGGTCTCGGTATCCAGTCGAAGCCCCATCAGGATGTCCGCGGTACCGAGCCGGTGGCGCGCGGCGCTCTCGCCGGTCTCGAGCAGCTCGTCGCCGACGCAGCGTTGCATCAATGCGATGGCATCGGCGATGCGCGAGCGGGCCTGCTCGTCATACTGCGCGGGGATCTGCTCGAGCCAGAGTGCGGCGGCCTGATGGTCGTCGATCTCGGCGGTGGGAAGGGTTGTTCGCGGCGTGACCATGGCGTCTATCCCGGTCGCGATCGGGCTTCAGGCCCGCTGAGTGTCCTTTGGGCGGCTATTGATCGGCGCGGTGAGCCAGCCCGGAAGCTGATCCGGGAGGCGATCCAATGAGAGGCGCGTCACAAGGTCCATGGAGCCAATGCGCAGCTCATTCGAGCAGATGGCTGACCAGGCCATCGGCGAGCTTGGGCTCGAACCAGGTCGACTTCGGCGGCATCAGCGCATTGGCATCGGCCACGGCCAACAGGTCCTCCATGCGGGTTGCCGGCAATGAAAACGCGGCCGCCATCTCGCCGCTGTCGACGCGAGCGCTGAGCCCCTCGAGTCCGCGGATGCCGCCGACGAAGTCGATCCGCTCATCGCGGCGCGGATCACTGATGCCGAGCAACGGCTTGATGAGCTGATCGTGGAGCAGACTGACATCGAGTCGGCCGATCGGGTCTGTCGCCGGTATCCGCTCAGGTGCAAGGCGCAATCGATACCATCTCCCTCCAAGGTAGAGTCCTACCTCGCCCCGGTCAGCGGGCGCCACCGGCTGCGCGCTTGCTTCCACTTGATACGCGTCTGCAACACGCGCCAAGAATCGCTCGGCGGTCAAGCCGGCTAGGTCTCGTACGACGCGGTTGTAGGGAAGGATGCGCAGCTGATCATGTGGGAAGATCACGGCCAGAACATGCTCGCTCGGATGCGCCCCAGCGTCATCGCTTGAGTCGATCGTCGCGGTTTGCTGCTTGGCTTGTCGGGCCTCGGCGACACGCTCGGCGGCCGCGGCGCGATGATGGCCATCTGCGATATAGAGACGCTCGACGGCCTCGAATGCCTGGCTGAAGGCGTCGATCTCATCGCGGTCATCGATCGACCACAGTTGATGGCGGACCCTGTCCGCGGCACTGATGTCGATGACGGGCGGGCGTTGACAGATCGCCAGCAACCGTTCGTCAATCGTCGATGCCGCGCGGTAGGCTAAGAAGACCGGCCCCGTCTGGGCGTTGAGGGCGCTGATCTGGCGCATCCGGTCCTGCTCCTTCGCCGGACGGGTCAGCTCATGGCGACGGATGCGCCCTTCTCGATAGGCGGCGACCGAGGCGGCAGCGACGAGCCCCGTTT
>NZ_JBUDPI010000266.1:0-5414 GCF_054919635.1 Halochromatium sp.
CAACATAGGCACCCGGAGCTCAAGACGATCCGTTGGCGCTTACTGCCGCGGCTCATTCTGATGGGTTAAGCGAGGCGAGACCTTGAACGCTTGCCCCTGCCTTAGTCAGCGGTATTACGCCACTCAGGTGGGACGTCGTCTCGAGCCTGTGTGTCTTCTGTCTCGCGTGCGCCGGGCTTGTTGATGATCTGAACACTGCTCGCTTGCGGGCCGGCGTCGCCCATCTCGGGCTCGAAGCGTACCTCGGTGCCAACCGCGAGACGGTCGAAATTGTCGTGGAGCACGCTGTTGCGATGGAAATAGTGCTCTTCGCCATAGGGCGTGCGCAGGAAGCCGTAGCCCTCCTCGGCAAAGAGACGCACGACCAGTCCGCGCGACTCCTCTTCGGCTGGTCTGAGTGCGTCCCGCCGGCGCGGCTCGCCGGCCGATTGCAGGCGTCGCTCCATGGCGGAGAAAGCGGCTTCGATGACGGTGCGTAGGTTGGATTCCTGCTCGACGACCGCCGGCTCCTGGTTGACCACCAGGCGTCGGTTGCGTGGCAAATGGACCTCGATGCTGACCTTGTAGGGGTTGCCGCTGTGCTGATGCTTATGCGGTTTGGAGACGATAACCGTGCAGGAGACGATATCGTCGCTATAGCGCTCGAGCCGTTCGACACGCTCGCGGATGAGCTGCTCGCTCCAGTCCGAACGCGGCAGGTCGTGGTAATTGAGCTCTAGCGGTTTCTGCATCGGGTCCTCCCAAGGATCGAACAATGAGGTCGGGTGGTTGCGGTGTTTCAGGGTCTCTGCTCAAGGGGTTTAGGGCTTCTGCTCAGGCTCGTAGCCACTGGCTATCAGCCATGTCTATGAACAACTGGTCATGAGCGACTGGCTATTGGCAAGTAGCTATTGGCAAGTAGCTATTGGTGAGTAGCTATTGGTGAGTAGCTATTGGTGAGTAGCTATTGGTGAGTAACGATCAGCAAATGGCAGGCCAGTTTGCTCACAGCTCGTGATCGGTGAGTCCATCGAGTGCCTCTGGGACCGCTGGGACTCGGAAGAGAACCCGTACCTGATTGCCATCTCGCTGCGCGAAGCGGATGCCGGCGTCGGCGTGGTCTTGGCGCTCGAGCATGATGGCCTGCGGCTGGACGCTTAGACTGGTCTCGCTCCCGCCGCTGTCGCCGACGACTAACGTCAGCTCCGGCGCTCCGTCCGGCTCGGCAAACACCAGGTTGTGCAGCGCAACGTCGCTGACGAGCTCCCTCGGCTGTGGCTCAGACGTCGACCTCTGGGGCTGCCCTAGAGCCTCAGTGTCCGTGTCACGAGCGGACGTCTCGCTGATGCTCACGAGCCAGCCACGATGTCGATGCAGGAAGCGCTCGCAGGTGTCTTGCCATCGTTGGCGCGGGATGCTTTCCAAGCGGTTATCGATCTCGGTCATGGTTCCTCCACCGGTTCAGGGGGTATCTCGAGGGTCGGTTGGCAGGTGCCTGTCGCGCCGTGCCTCAGGCGTGGGTGCGAGCGTTGGCGTCCGGGCGGGCTGCCGGCAGGGTCAATGTCATCGCGAAGCCGAGTACGAAGAAGACGACGATCACGGCCATTCCGACCCGCTGGCTGCCGGCTAGCCAGGTGACCCAGCCGACCAGGAAGGGGCCGGCGAACGCGGTCGCTTTGCCCGACAGCGCAAACAGACCAAACAGCTCGGCGCGCAGCTCGGCAGGGGCGACGCGCCCGAGATAGGAGCGGGCAGCGGCCTGGGCTGGGCCGACGAAGAGGCCGAGCAGTCCACCCAAGATCCAGAATAGGGTTTGGCTGCGCACGAACAGGATCGCGCTGCCGAGTAGAATCAGTCCGCCCAACGCGAGCAGGATCGTCGTGCGCGGCCCCTGCCAGTCATCGAGCCAGGCGAACAGCCCGGCGCCGAGCGCCGCGGTGACATTGAGCAGGATGCCGAAGGTCAGCACCTCCTGCTCGCTCATCGCGAAGGTGCCGGCGGCATAGACACCGCCCAGCGCGAACAGCGTCGCAAGGCCATCGACGTAGAGCATCCGGGCGATCAAGAAGCGGACGATGTCGCGGTAACGACGGACCTGGCGCAGCGTTGCGGCGAGCTGGCGTAAGCCATCGCGGGCTGCGTGCGGCAAGGGTTTGTGTGGCGTCTCGGACGTCATCCGAACCCTCAGCAACAGCGGTAGCGCGAACAGGAGCAGCCAGGCCGCGGCCAATAAGAAGGTCGCTCGCACGTGCTGCGCCTCATCACGCGGCAGCTGCAGCCAGGCGTCCTCGCGCACGAAGCCAAACAGCGCCAGCGCCAAGCAGGCGACGCCGCCGACATAGCCCAAGCCCCAGCCCCAGCCGGACCAGCGCCCGATCCGCTCCGGCGGTGCGAGCACTGGCAGCATGGCGTTGTAGAGCACGCCAGCTAGCTCCGAGGCGACGATGCCGAGACCGAGCAGGACCAGCGCCAGCGCAACATAGGCTGGGTCGGGCTGGACAAACCACAGGAGTCCGGTCGCGGTGACCGCTGCCAGGGTAAACAGGGTGAATAGCGCCTTGCGCGGCCCGCCTTGATCAGCAGCGGCGCCGAGTATCGGTCCGAATAGTGCGACGAGCAATCCAGCGGCGGCGACCGCGTTGCCCCAGAGGGTGGTGCCCTGCGTTGGGTCAGCCGCGACCTGGTCGGTGAAGTAGGCGGCGAAGACGAAGGTGACAATCAAGGTCGCGAAGGCGTTGCTGGCCCAGTCATAGAATGCCCAGGCCAGCAGCGCTGAGCGCGATTCATGGCGCTCCGCCGGTCGTTCGAGGTTCTGATCGTCCATCATCGTGTCGCACTGGCGCCCATCGCGCCTCGGGTTGGGATGCGGCGGGCCGGGGTGCTATCCACCACCGATCGGGTGTTTTGCCCGGTGACTTGCCCGATGATTTGCCAGGGGGGACCTGGTGACAGACCCTCAGCTCAGCTGAGCGATCAGGGCCTGGCAGAACATCGGCAGGTCGCCCGGATGTCGGCTCGAGATCAGCGGGCGATCGACCACCACCTCGCTATCCTCCCAGTCGGCTCCGGCATTCGTCAGATCGTCCTGGATCGATGGTGCTGAGGTCACCCGACGGCCGCGCACGATGTCGGCCGAGATCGGTACCCAGCCGGCGTGGCAGATGAAGGCGATGGGCCGCTCCAAGGCCGCGACGCCTCGCACCAGCTCGAGCAGCGACTGGTCCCGACGCATCCGATCGGGCGCATAGCCGCCCGGTATGATCAGCGCATCGAGCGCGTCCGGGCGGACTGAGCCGACAGCTTCCTCTGCGTCAGCGCTCAGGCCATGCTTGCCCCGATAGGTCGTCTTGGCCGTGCCGATGAGCTGGGTTTGCGCGCCCGCCTCGCGCATCCGAATCAGTGGATACCAAAGCTCCAGGTCTTCGAAGAGATTCTCGACGAGGACCCCAATGGACCGGTTACTGAGCTCGTTTGCCATGCATCCTCCAGCGAAGGGTCAGTTTGGCTAGGAAAATGCATGGATGATGCCAAACGCCTCTAGGTCTGTCAGTCCAGCCCTCAGGAGATACTGCCTATGGATGCCACTTCGATCGGGCCGGCATTGCTGTTGACATTGCTTGCTGGCCTCGCCACTGCGATTGGCAGTGCGATCGCCTTCTTTGCCCCTCGCGCGGATACCCGCTTCCTTGGGATCGCGCTCGGCTTCTCGGCGGGGGTGATGATCTACGTCTTGTTCGTCGAGTTGCTGCCAGCAGGCGGGAACGCGCTCGAGGCGATCAGCAGCACGCCTCAAACCACTGCCGTTGTCGCCTTATTCGTCGGCATGCTGCTGGTTGCCGTCATCGACCGCCTGGTTCCGGCCGGCTACAACCCGCATGAGATGCGCGCCCCTGACAACGCGCCAAGCGCGGGGGCTGCCGGCAGTGCGGGCGCCGGGGCCGGAGAAAACGAGGCGATCGGCGCCGAGCCGCTGATGAACCTCGGCCTGCTCACCGCTGGGGTCATCACGCTGCACAACCGGCCCGAAGGCTTGGCGACCTTGCTGACCTCGATTGAGGATATCCATCTTGGGATACCGGTCGCGCTTGCGGTCGGTATCCACAATATCCCGGAAGGGATCGCGGTCTCGGTGCCGGTCTATTACGCAACCGGCAGCCGCTGGCAGGCGTTTGGCTGGTCCGCGCTCTCAGGGCTATCCGAGCCGCTCGGTGCGCTGCTCGGCCTGTTGATCTTGTCGGGCTTTTGGTCGCAGGCCCTGCTCGGCGTCTCGTTGGCGGCCGTTGCCGGGATCATGATCTTCATCTCATTCGACGTGCTGCTGCCATCGGCCGAGACCTATGGTGAGCACCATCCAACGGTCTACGCGCTGGTCGCTGGCATGGGGGTGATGGCGCTGAGTCTGCTGCTGCTCTGAATGCTGTGCTCTAATCTTCGGCTCAGTAAACATCCGGATTCCGCGACCAACCCTGTTCGGTTCGGCGAGGGAGCCCGAGCGCTAGCCTGTCGGGCGAATCCTGCTGAAGAGGCATCGGCATTGGCGCCGATGCTGCCTGCGGGAAAAGCAATCTCGAGCTTGCCGTCAGCGAGCGACTTCGCCACCCGGCAGCGAGCGCGCCGCGTCAAGGATCGGATCGAAGGTTGCCGACATCATCGCCGCGATGTTGCGGGCGTGGTTGACAAGCCAGAGACTATCATCGGCGCCGTTGAGGACGATCGGAGGATACAATTGCGAGATCCGGTACAGGTCGTCAATGGCCTTGTCGAGCCCGACCAGGGAATCTTTATCGAAGTCCGGCCCATAGGCGGATCGAATAACCGACAGCGTGTCAGCCGCCACCGCCGCGGCGCAGATGGATGAGTACACCCTGAGGCGGCGCTGCTTCGGCGGCACCTTTTGGGCGTCATTCAGGCGCGAATAGATCTTATCCATGGCGCCGTTTTGACCGCCGATCTCGGTCAGTAGGGCAGCCAGATCGTCTGGGCGGACATTGCTGAGGGCATTGCCGGCGCGCAGATCGCTCACGTACTCATTGAAGTCCTCCAAGCCGAGGTTGTACTCGTGCTCGGAGTCGGCGCCGCCGAGCCAGGAGATGCCCCAGCGACGGGGGTCGTAGTTGAACTTCTTGGCGGCGTTGGTCAACCGAGGGTCGTCTTGAGACGACCCGCCGGTGCGTGCCGTGCGGTCTGCGAAGACCTCGAAGGTCTCAGTGGCCACATACCAGATACCGCCAGGCTCGCCGTCGATGCCAGCAGTACAGGCCGCGTTCCGTTCGAAGAGGATCACCAGATCATTAGGGGGCCAGCCACCCTGCAGTCGCTGCCGGAACTGATAGGTGATGGCCTCGGCGAGCAATGCGCCCTTCTCGTCAGAGCTCAGCTTGGCGTTGGCCTGGGCGCGGAACTCGTCGTTGATGTCGGGGGTATGCCAGACCAAG
>NZ_JBUDPI010000267.1:0-5409 GCF_054919635.1 Halochromatium sp.
TTGATTCAAACGCCGGTGCGCCGAGATCCCGTGACCCGCGCCGCTTCTTTGGGCTGCGTTGGAAGGTCCTCATCGGCATCAGCCTCACGTTGGCCGCCGTTATCCTATCGCTCACGCTCTATGCCCGCGAGGTCTTGCTCGGCCAATTCGAGCGCCACCACGCGCATCTGCGGCAGCGCCAGGCAGAGCATTTCTTCAGCCTCATGGCCGATCGCTATCAACAGATGTCGCAGCTGGCCAGTATGGTGCCCCGCCTCGCCCCCTCAGCTCCCGACACCTCGGCGGTCGATCAACTCAGGGAGGCACTGCGCGTTGGCGGCGGAATGCTCGATCTCGAATGGGATATCCGCACGGTGCACTGGGTACCGATTGACGGCCAGCCCTCAGCGCTTTGGCCTTCGGAACAGCCGCCATTGCCAGTGTCACTGCTGCAGCGGATTCGGCAGCAGCCCGAAGAGATCATCGAGCACGTACACTGCAGTCGCGATCACTGCCATCAATACCTGGCCTCTCCGGTCCTGTGGCATGGCGAAACTGCCGGCACCCTAGTGCTTGGGCGGACCATGGCAAGCGTCCTATTGGCCTTTCAAAATCTCACAGGCGCCGACCTCGCGATCGCGACGCTGGATTAGGCTGAGAGGCCCAACGAGCCCCCGCTCCGGTCTCAGCTGCGATTCTTCGGGGCAACCCAGCCGCAGCAGATTCTGCCACTGCTTCAGTCCGTCCCGCCCGCATCCCTAATCGTCAGCAGCTCCGAGCAGCCCTTGGCCATCGAGCGCGGGGACGACTGGTATGAGGTCTTTCGTCTTGATCAGAAGGACACAGGACTGATCGGTTTCATCGTCAACCAGACCACCGAGGGGCGGCGCACCATCGCTCAGATGTCGCGCAACAGCATCCTGATCGGTCTGCTCAGCCTGATCCTGGCTGAGGCCCTGCTGCTGACCATGCACGGTCCGGTTAGGCGGATTCGCGATCTATCGCGCCTGTTGCCGCTCCTCGCAGAGAATCGATTCGAGACCCTAGCCGATCAGTTACCAACCCCGCATGGCTCGATCGGCTTCCGTGACGAGATCGACGAGACCATTGAGGTCGCCAAACAGCTCAACCGACGCATGGCACAGATTCAGGCCGAGCGTGAGGTCGCGCAAAACGAGCTTCGTTGGCTAGCCGATCACGACCCGCTAACGGCCCTACCCAATCGGCGTCGTTTTCATGAAGAGCTAACCGCAGCGATCGCACGGGCGCAGCAGCAGAAGCGCTGCGGTGCCTTGCTCTTCATCGACCTCGACAATTTCAAGGACATCAATGATATCAGCGGCCATCTGATTGGGGATCGCCTCCTCAAGCGTATCGGCAAACGGCTCGCGGCAGCGCTCGGCGAGGAGGACAAGATCAGCCGCTTCGGCGGCGACGAGTTTGCGATCCTGCTCACTGTGGTCGACCTGGACACCGTTGTCACACGCCCCGAGCAGCTGCACGAGCAGATCCGCACGACTCGAGTGCAGGCGAAAGGTCATCGTCACCAGGTCTCCGCGAGTATTGGGATCGTGCTGTTCCCGGATCATGGCAGTGACCCCCAACCGCTGATGGCCAATGCCGATCTCGCCATGTATCAGGCGACGGCCAGACAGCGTCAACGCTGCCATCTCTATTCCGATCAAGACAGCGCGCGCGCCGCGGCCAATGCGCGCGTGCTCTGGAATCGGGAGATTATCGAGGCCATGGAGGCCGGCCGACTTCGGTTGTTCTATCAACCACTGATGGCGCTGCCGCAGCGAGCGATCTGGCGTGCCGAGGGTCTGTTGCGCATCGAGCTTGCCGATGGGCGGCTTGCAAGCCCCAATGAGTTCATTCCGGTTGCTGAGCGCACCGGGCTGATCAACGCCATCGATCGCTGGGTCATCGACGAGGCGATTCGCGTGCTGGCCGAGCATCCTCATCTATCGCTAGGGGTCAACCTGTCCGCCAAGGCGCTGGCCGATCCCTCCATCGACGATGAGCTCGCGGACTTACTCCAGCGCTCGCAGGTCAATCCGCAGCGCCTCACGCTTGAGATCACGGAAACCGTGGCCATCGATAACATCGGCGTCGCCATCAAACGCATCGAAAACATCCGCGCGCTCGGCTGCCACTTCGCGCTCGACGACTTCGGTAGCGGCTTGACCTCCTATGCCTACCTAAAACAGTTCCCGGTCGAGGACGTGAAGATCGACGGCAGCTTTATCCGCGACCTGGATCGAAGCTCCGAGGATCGCATCTTTGTGCAGGCGACGACCCAGATGGCGCATACGATGGGCAAGAAGGTCGTCGCCGAATTCGTCGAGTCCGAGGCCATCCTTAAGGTGCTCTGCGAGCTCGGGGTCGATTTTGCACAAGGCTATTTCATCGGCCGCCCAGCACCCGAGCCACCGATTGCCAAGCCTCCGGCGTCAAGTCGCTCGCTGAGCGTCTCTTGCAGCTGATCAAGCCGATTACGGGCCTGGCCAAAAGTCCTGGTCGAACAGGGCTTGAATCGGATAAGGACAGTCTTCGGGGAAGCTGAGCTTAGGGAGACCTGTCTCGAAGCTCGCGAGATCAACCGCATCGACATAGGCGTCGCGAACCTCCCCTTCGAGGAAACGTCTTAGGCTCGGGCTGTCCTTAAGCAGCCTAGCGAGGTCTTTGCGTTGTACCCGAATAGTGCGCGCCCACCTCGATGAGCACTGATCGGGCTGGTGTTGCCATTTCAGCAGATGCCCAATCAGGATGCGCAGCCGTGTCGATAGAGCTCGCGCCGCTCGTTGCCCAGCTCCTGCTCCAGCGCTTCGGCCAGCTGTTCGATATCCAGATCCTGAATGCGTCCCGCCTTCAGCAGGCTGCTCTGGTGCTCGAGCCAGGCGTATCGATCAGAGGTTTGCGTGCGATCACTCATGGGGCTCAGCGGGGGCTCAGCGGGGGCTCAGCGGGGGCTCAGCTTGGGGGGCTTCCAGCATCGGGGCTAGCCTTTGGATTGAAACCCTGCGGCCGGTATCACTCGACGGTGCCGGCGCTCGCTGCTCGCTCCCCTTCAAGCATGCAGCCTTGGATTGCCACAACCAGATCGCTGAGCGCGGGGTCCGCCGGCACAGCCTCGCCGATCAACCAGTCTTGCAAGATCTGGTCTTGATAGCCAAGCAGACGCTCGAAGTCGGCACGCCCGGCGGGGTCAAGGTCGAGATAGCGCTGATCGAGGAAGCGATTGAGCAGCAGGTCGAGCTCGAGCATGCCACGGCGACATTGCCAGCGCAGGCGCGCGATCTGGCGCTCCTCGAGATCGCTCACACCGACTGCTCGAGCATCAGCTCTTTGATCTGGCCGATGGCCTTGGTCGGGTTCAAGCCTTTGGGGCAGACCTCGACACAGCTCATGATGCTGTGACAGCGGAACAGCTTGTATGGACCTTCGAGCGCATCGAGCCGCTCCTCGGTGGCCTGGTCACGGCTGTCGGCCAAGAAGCGCCAGGACTGCAGCAATGCTGCCGGGCCATGGAACTTATCCGGGTTCCACCAGAACGACGGGCAAGCGGTTGAGCAGCAGCCGCAGAGGATGCACTCGTAAAGCCCATCGAGCTTGTCGCGATCGGCCGGCGACTGGCGGATCTCCTGCTCAGGCAGCGGGTCCTTGCGGATCAGATAGGGATCGACGGCGCGATACTGCTCGTAGAACTGGGTCATATCGACGACCAGATCGCGAATCACCGGACGGCCCGGCAGCGGACGAACCTGGATCGGCTGCTTCAGCTCGGCGAC
The DNA here is from genome assembly GCF_054919635.1 of Halochromatium sp. Taxonomy (NCBI): domain Bacteria; kingdom Pseudomonadati; phylum Pseudomonadota; class Gammaproteobacteria; order Chromatiales; family Chromatiaceae; genus Halochromatium; species Halochromatium sp. The sequence continues at coordinate 3,771 of NZ_JBUDPI010000267.1, forward strand.
CGGCGTGATGCAGGCCAGACAATTGGTGCCATTGACGTTGACCCCATCAGAGCCGCAGACGCCCTCGCCACAGGAGTGGCGAAAGGCGAAGGTCTCATCCTGCTCCTTGATCGCCAGGAGCGCCTCGCGCAGCATCATGCCCGGCGTGGCCTCGACCTCGAAGGTCTGCATATAGGGCTTGGCCGACACGGCAGCGGATGTGGTATCGGGCTGGTAACGGTAGACGCTGATCGTGGTGGACATGCGTGGTCGGTCCTGAAATGAGGTAGGTATCGCGGCCAGCGCTCAATAGACCCGTGGCTTGGGCGGAAAGGACTCCACCGTCAGTGGCTTCGTCCGCACCGGCTTATAGTCCATGCGATCGCCGTCGCGCGAAGAGAGGCTGTGCTTCATCCAACGCTCGTCGTCGCGCTCGGGATGATCGACCCGGGAGTGTGCGCCGCGACTCTCGTCGCGGTGCAGCGCCGACATCAGCGTCGCCATGCCGACATCGACGAGATTGTCGAGCTCCAGCGCCTCAATCCGCGCGGTGTTGAAGGTCTGACTGTGGTCACGCAGACGCACGCCGTCGACCCGCTCACGCAGGGCCTTGAGCTTATCGACCCCTTCGGCCATCGTCGGCTGATCGCGGAAGACACCGCAGTGATCCGCCATCAGCCGACGCCGCTCGGCCGGGACCTCGGCGACTCGCTCCCCCTCTCCTTGCCGCTCCCAGCGGGCGAGTCGTGCAAGCGCGGGCTCGATATGCTCATCGCGCATCAAGCGGTGGTTTGGATTCTCGGCCACATAGGTCAGGATATCGGTGCCTGCGGCACGGCCGAAGACCAGGATGTCGAGCAGCGAGTTACCGCCAAGCCGGTTGGCACCATGCACCGAGACACAGGCACATTCACCGGCGGCGTAGAGACCTGGCACCACCTCTTCAGGACCATGTCGAGCCGGCGCGACCACCCGCGCATGGCGGTCGGTCGGAATCCCGCCCATCGCGTAGTGTGCAGTCGGAAACACCGGGATCGGCTCCTTCGCCGGATCGATGCCGAGGAACACGCGGCAGATATCGGTGATACCCGGCAGACGCTGATGGACGACATCGGCGCCGAGGTGGTCGACCTTGAGCAGCACGTAGTCCTTGTTCGGCCCGCAGCCGCGGCCCTCGCGGATCTCGGTGACGATCGAGCGCGAGACCAGGTCGCGGCTGGCAAGATCGCGCGCCTTCGGCGCATAACGCTCCATGAAGCGCTCCCCCTCGCCGTTGACCAGATACCCACCCTCGCCGCGCGCACCTTCGGTGATCAGCATGCCCTTGCCGGCAACACCGGTGGGATGGAACTGATAGAACTCCATGTCCTGCAGCGGCACCCCGGCACGCAGCGCCATCGCCATGCCGTCGCCGGTGTTGATAAAGGCATTGGTGTTGGTGCGGAACACCTGCCCATAGCCGCCGGTGGCGAGCAACGTGGTCTTGGATTCGATCACCAAGGGCTCGCCGCTGTCGATATCCAGCACCAAGGCACCGATGGCCGCACCTTCGTCGTCGCGGATCAGATCCACGGCGAAGTGCTCATCGAAGAAGTGGGTCTTGGCGCGGAGGTTCTGCTGATAGAGCGTATGCAGGATGGCGTGGCCGGTGCGATCCGCC
>NZ_JBUDPI010000268.1:0-5302 GCF_054919635.1 Halochromatium sp.
CTGTGTCCGGTAACCGCTCGGCATAGGCCAGGGCTTGCGCGAGGTCACCGTTGACGTGCTCTTGGTACTTTGCCAGCTCGGCCAGGGCGGCGATCCCCGCCTTGGCCGCCAAATCAGTCACCGGCTCAGTCACCGGAACAGCCACCGCATCAGCGGCAAGCCGCTCCAAGATGCTGACCGCCTCGCTCCAGGCGCCCCGTCGCCGCTTTAGCTGCGCGAGCAACAAGGCCGCCGCGGGCTCCAGGTGGAGCAAGGCGTCATCCAACAGGCGCTCGGCCTCCAATGCTTGGCCGCTGCGCTCCCAATGCCGTGCCAAGGCCAGGAGATCAGCGCCGTAGGCCTGGGGTTGACGCTGGACCTCGGCCAGCGCCGGGAGTAAGGACGCCAGCGAGAGCAGATCGAGCCGATTGTGACGTAAGACCGGCCCAAGCCTGGCCGGATTGCCGGCGCGCAGCCAATCCAGCCAAGCCGCCGGCGCCTCGGCGCCAGGCAGATCATCATCGCGCTCAAACTCGAGCAGTCGCTGCTCGCAGCTGGCCAGGCGGCAGTCGGGCCAGCGGGTCGCGAAGGCGCGCCGCACCGGATAGAGCAGGTCGAGGTGAGGAGGCTGATCCAAGCGTCCGGTCAGCCTGTTCAGGCGCAGTCGGGTCTCGAGCAGGGGCAGATCGAAGCGCTTGCCGTTGTAGCTGATCAGCAGGTTGGCCGCGGCGAGCTCGGACTGGATCTGGGACATCATGGCGGTCTCTGCGTCCAGCTCGAGCAGAAGATATTGACGCATCCACAGGTCGGCGCCTTCGATGCCCGCGATGCCGACCACGAAGACCCAGGTACCAGTGCCGCCGGCCAGTCCACTGGTCTCCGTATCCAGAAAACGCCAGCCATCAGGTGCGGGCAATGAGAGAGTGTTGAGCTCAGGCGGATGGGTCGAGTGACAGCTGAGTCCGCTTGCCGGTTGGAAGCGACCATGGCGTTGGCGCAGCGGCTGGCGGCGCTCGAGCCGCAGCAGACCGGGCGCGATGAGCTCGGCGCCAAGGCTGTCGGCGAGTGCCTCTGGGGTTGGCCGGGGCTGGACGCGCTTAGGCCCAGCGGTCGAGAGCCTGCGGATGCGCTCGGCGAGACTGGGTTTGCGGGCTCGAAAAACGGGCGAGTTGGCTGCAAGCGCTCCAGCTGCGGTCTCTGGGGGCGTCGATGGCTCAGATTGGCTCGAGTCGAGCGTCTCTTGGGGCTCATCAGCCCATGCGGCTGTATCGGGCGTCGGCTCGGTTGGGGGCTGGGTCTTGGCTGTCGCTGAGGTTGCGAAGGGCGATGTATCCCTCGCAAGAGCCGATGTCCCGGTGCTCGAGCGCAGACGATTCAGACGGTCCTTTAGGCTCGGCATCGGGGCACTCTCAAGCAATGCCGCCAGCGAGCAACGCGAGCACGGTTTGAGCGGCCCGCTTCGGCGTCAGCGCGCGCGTCTCATCGCCGGCCAGGATCGGTCCGACGCAGGCCGGGCAGCCGGCGCGACAGGCACAATGCTGAACCAGCCGAAGCGCATCCTGCACCAGCAGTGCGGCATCATCGAACAAGGGCGCCGAGAGGCCGACACCACCGGGAAAGTTGTCGTAGAGGAACAGCGTCGGCTCGAAGCGCTCGCCCGGCGGTTGCGCCAGCGGCTCGTTGCTCGGCCCGCGCAGCTGTCCACGGCCGTCGCCGCCGAGCACTGCGAACCAGCTGCCCTGGCTGTCGCCAACCGCGCGCCCGAGATCCCTCACCTCCGCCATCGCCCGCAGTGCGGCGACGTGGTGCAGCGCATAGGCGGCGCCAAGAAAGCCCTCGATTGCGTGCTCGCGTGCCGGCAGCGCTTGCTCCAAGGCCGCCGGCTCGGCTTGCCACCAGACCGAGGTGGTATGCATCTCTTGGTCGGGCAGGTCGATGTTGCCGTAACCGATATTGTCGTGGCTGTAATAGCGGATCTTCTTGTAGCCGGGATAGCGCCGGACGATGTGCACCTCGCCATGGCTAGCCGCTGCACTCGGTGCTGCCGCCTCGGGCCGACCCAGTGCGCGGCTATCGAACCGATCGAGGATCTTCAGCCGCGTGTAATCGATCGCATCGGTGTAGTAGTCGGCCCGGGTCTGGCGCACGAAGGCCTTGCGCCCGGTCCAGTCGAGCCGCTCGACCTGATAGGGCTGCGACTGGACCATGTAGATCGCGCCTTCGTAAACGGTGCCTGGGGCGCTGCTGTAATCGACCTCGGCGATGATGGTCTGCTTGCCGTCGCTGATGTCGATGACGACGAAGTTGCCCTCGGCCACCGAGCGTAACGAGACGGCATTGGCCGGATAGCTGTCGGCAATCCAGTACCAGCGCCCACCATTGCGGCCGGCTTGGCGCTGCAGCACGCCCTCGTCGCGCAGATAGCCGAGCATCTCGCCGAGGTCCTCGTCGCAGCCGGGGCCGCCGAATGTGTCGCCGTCCTGAAACGGGAGCTCAAACGCCGCGCAGCGCACATGGTCCATCAGGATCAACAGCTGGTTCGGATGGATGCGGGCGTGCTCCGGCGAGGCGCCGAGGAAGAACTCCGGATGCTGCACCATGTACTGATCGAGCGGATCGCTGGTCGCCACCAGCACGCCAAGGCAAGGGCGATTGCGCCGGCCCGCCCGCCCAAGGCGCTGCCAGGTCGCGGCGATGGTGCCCGGATAGCCGTTCAGCACCGCCACATCGAGCGCGCCGATGTCGACCCCGAGCTCGAGCGCCGAGGTGCTGACGACGGTATCGACGCGCCCGGCACGCAATGCCTGCTCGGCCTGCCGGCGCTCGCTTGGCAGATAACCGCCGCGATAGGCGAGCACCCGCGGCGGTCGGCGCGGGTCGCGATCGAAGACGTCTTTGAGGTACTTGGTGATCACCTCGACCATCAGCCGCGAGCGCGCGAAGACGATATTCTTCAGTCCGGTCTTGGTCGCCATCCGCGCGATGCGGGTGGTCTGCGAGCGCGCCGAGGCGCGGATGCCGAGGTCCGGATTGATCACCGGCGGATTCCACAGCAGCAGATGGCGCTCGCCTTGCGGCGCGCCGCTGTCGGTGACAGACATCACCGGTGCGCCGATCAAGCGCTCGGCCAGCTCGGCCGGATTGGCGATGGTCGCCGAGGCGAAGATGAACTGCGGCTGGACCCCGTAGAACTGGCAGATCCGCTGCAGCCGGCGGAAGACATTGGCGACGTGCGAGCCGAACACACCACGGTAGCTGTGCAATTCATCGACGACGATGAACGCCAGCGACTCGAAGAACTGCGCCCACTTGGTGTGATGCGGCAGGATCGCCTGATGCAGCATGTCTGGGTTGGAAACGACGATATCGCCGCGCGTGCGCACCGCCTTGCGCGCATCACCCGGGGTGTCGCCGTCGAAGGTGAAGGCCTTGATGCCGAGGGTGGTCGCTGTCGCTCCGCCAGCTAGCGCGCTGTCAGCGATGCGGGAGGTGCCCGCGATGCCGGGGCTGCCAGCACTGTCGGGGCTGACAGCGGGCATGGCGGCAGGGACCTGCCCTCTGGCGTCGCTCGGTCCGCCGGCTCGGTTCAGCTCCATCAGCTCAGCAACCTGATCCTGCGCCAGCGCCTTGGTCGGGAACAGGTACAGCGCCTTGGCGCCGCGGCTCAGCACCGCATCCAGCACCGGCAGGTTGTAGCAGAGGGTCTTGCCGGAAGCGGTCGGCGTGGCGACCACCAGATGCTGCCCCGCCATGGCCAGATCCCAGGCTTGGCGTTGGTGGCTGTAGAGCCGTTTCAGCCCGCGCGCTACCAGAGCTTCACGCAACTGGGGATGCATGGAGGCAGGTAGCTCGGCATAGCGGGCCGCAGCGGCCGGCGTGGTCAGTTCGCCGGTGATTCGGGCCGCATACTTGCGTTTCAGACGCGCGAGCAGCGTTTGAACGCGGTCACCCTCATCTTGTGAAACGATGGCCGGCCTCGGCTCAGCGCCAGCGTCTTGCGCCATTCTCATGCTTGACTCTCGGGCCTCAGGCTTCGCCCCTTGTCGGCGAAATCCACATCCAGCACACGCTAATACAGAAAGACCAAGGCATCCATCGCTTGGTTCTAGGTTGCTGCGGCGACCTCTCCCTCCTCGGCGAGCTATGTCAGAAACCGCTCAGCCTCAGCCGCCCTAGCGCGCAACAGTTCGTCGCTTGCCGGTACCCGATGAAACAGGATATTGCGCACGATCCTGTCGCTGTAGCTTCGCCCGGCATGGATCGCGTAGTGGAGCCGTTGCATCAGGCTCCGAACCTTATCCATCAGCCTTGGCCCCGTCATCCATCCTCTCCCTTGCTCGAATGATGCCGGCTGAATTTGACCTAAGCTCGCATTCTTGCCCCAAAATCCGTTCAATATCAACACATCGGGTCTGCAGCGCCCTGATAATGGAGGCTAGACTGGGTGATCTGGCGTAACAGTCCGCATACACCAGAGTTATCAACTTATCGGGGCAGTGACGCTCTGTCACCACTCTACCGCCTACGATTCGCACGAGAACGCCCAAAACTTAAGCTATTATCGGCTTATCTAGGCCAGATAGCCCCGATACGCATGGTTGGCCTAGCATGAAAGGTGAGAGCGCGCCTAGAACGAAGGTGAATAGCTTTGTCGACCGATTATGACGATTGCTAGTTTCGACAAATTTATCGAGCCGCTACTCCGTCTCCTCGCGGAACATCCGACTGGCCTTGCGACAGCCGAAGCTCAGCGGTTACTGGCTGCACAGTTCGATATTGGACCCGACCAGAAGCGCGAGTTGCTCCCTAGTGGGACCTATCCCTTGTACAAGAGTCGCATCGGCTGGGCTCATGATCGACTAAAGCGCGACGGGCTTTCGACAAGCCTCCGCAGAGGATTTTGGCAGCTCACAGACAAGGGAATGGCCTATGCGCGTGCGAACCCGGCCCTTGACACGAATGAACTGCAACGTCTCGCCTACCCGAAGAACGACTCTACGGCGAACGCGAGCCGAGACCGAACGGACAAGATGTCTGCGAGTCACTACGAGGCCGTCGATACAGTACTTGAGACTCCCGACGAGCGGATCGCTGGGGCTTTGTCCGAGATTGAGGAAAGTATCCGGAACGACATCCTCGACAGAATTCGGAACAGAGATCCAGAGTTCTTCGAACACCTAGTTCTGAAGGTGCTCAGTGCGATGGGGTACGGAGCTAGTGACGACTCGTTAGAACAAAGCGGCGGGCCTGGTGATGATGGCATCGACGGGGTGATTTCACTAGATCGGCTTGGACTCGACAAAGTATATGTTCAGGCAAAACG
>NZ_JBUDPI010000269.1:0-5262 GCF_054919635.1 Halochromatium sp.
CACAAATACTTCGCCGGCTATTACTATGACGACGCCACCCGCCAGCCCGTCTGGCTGCGCAGCAGTTGCTGCAGCCGTGCGTGATCCTCCTCGGTGAGTAGGTCGGCGACATCGATATGCAGCAGCAGCACGCAAGCATCAGCGTCGACAGCGACGCGCTCGACTGGGCTGTCCACGGGCGCTATCGCCTCGGGTGCGGTGGACTCGCTCTCCGGCGGTGCTTTTGCAGCGTCTGCCTCTGTGCTTGGTGTTGCTGTCGGTGTGTCGCTCGACCTTGTCTTGAGCTGCGGCTGCTCGCCTCTTGGTGTCGCTGGCGCCGGCTGAGGCTGGGCATCGGCCGCTGGCTCGTGTGCCTTTGCAGTCGGCTGATCGGTGGTGGCTGGCTCGGGCTGCGGTGAGGAGGGAGTTGCGCGCGGCGTTTTGGCTGCTGCCTGATCGCGCAGCGTTGGCGCAGGCTGCACCTTGGATACCGATTCTAGCTTCGCTGGCCGCGGTGCCGCCGTGGGCCGCGTTAACGGCTTGAGCGGCGCTGGGATCGGCATCTCTGGCCCTTCTTCCCCGATGCGCACCGCTCGAGTCTCAAGGCTTGGCGTTATCATCCGCGCGTAGGGTGCCTGCGCGGCCTGATGGGTGAACGGCAGGGCCGCGAGGGCGCGCCGCTCCTTGAGCTTGGAGAGCCCGAGCAGCAGGAGACGAGGCAGCAGGCCGTAGGTCAGCACGGACAGCACCAAGAACCAGCGCCAAGAGCGCAGATTGCCGGCGTCGAGCACATAGAGCGGGTCTTTGAGGCTAATGCGCGTGCCGGCCACCTGCTCGAGGGTCGGCAGACCGACACCTTCGCCGAGCAGCCAGCTCCAGGGCAGCGCGATCAGGCGCGCGAGACCGTGAATGGTCTCGGCGCTGACGTTCATTGCCGAGCCCCAGCCGAATCCGAGATCGGCGAACCAGATCAGCGCCATGGTCATGAGAATGGCGCCAATGTTGAAGCCGATGCCGAAGATCTGTGCTGGCACCAGGACCGGCAGGTAGCTCGCCGGGCCATAGAGTGAGTAGTTGGCCTGCATCAGACCCTGCTTGGCCTTGGCGCGATCCCTGAGGTCAGGCGGCAGATGGGACAGTCGCTGTTTTTGCACCCAACGCGCCGCGCGCGAGAGCAGTGGTCGCAACAGTTGGCCGAGCAATGAGATGTCTTGCGTCGCTCGCTTGACCAGCTTGGAGCGGCGTCCGTACCAGAGCCCGAGCGTGGTGCCGACCAGGATCAGCTGCAGTAGGACCAACCAGAACAGGTACCAGGAGACGTTCACCGGGTGATCGCCTTCGTATTGCAGCAGCGTCGAGGCCACGCCAATACCAAGCGCGAAGCCGATCAGGCCCATGGCTGTCGCGATCAGGCGCTGGGCGCGCCTGAATGCCTCTCCAGGCAGGAGCTCGGCGACGGCCGGGTCTTCTTGGTCTCGGCGCCGCTCGAGCCACCAGCGCAGGGCCTTGTTGCGGTGTTGGCGGGTATGGGCCGCAGCGTCGCCGATGTAGGGCTCGATCTGGTCCTTGTAGAGGCGCCGGTCGCGCTCGGCAAGGCGTCGACGCTCAGCCGGGTGATCGCGCAGTAGCCGCTCGTCCTCGCCTGCGAAGTAGTCGAAGTCGATGAGATCCGGAACCTGCCAACGCAGCGGTCCTGATTTGCCATCGCGAGCACTGTTGTGATGTGGCGCGAGACGCCTTGAAGGAAAGACCATGGACAGGGAGTAGACTAACCGGTAAGGGTGCTTGCACGGATGGCTCGACGTGGCAGTGCGTGCTCGAACAGACGAACGGCCAGATTTCGACTCTGGACGCAAGGTATACCGGTCCTGGGCTAGTGATCAAGCGCGTTGCGCTGGCTTGACATAAGGCAAGCGACGCGAACGAATGCGGTGGGCGATGCTGGCGCACGAAAAATTTCGGCTGCTATACTGTAATGCATGATTGACATCAGCCTGAGTTGACACATTGACCACTGATCCACCCTCGGCCGGAGCCATTGCAGCGCGCGCCCTACAAACGGGACGCAAGCCGCATGCGGTCATCATCGGCAGCGGTTTTGGCGGACTCGCTGCTGCAATCCGTCTCGGCTATCGCGGCTATCGGGTGACCGTTGTCGAGAAGCTCGATGCCCCTGGCGGCCGTGCCTACGTGCACGAGATCGACGGGTTCAAATTTGATGCCGGCCCGACCATCATCACCGCGCCCTTCTTGCTCGAAGAGCTCTGGCAGATGTGTGGCCGCAGCTTCAAGGATGAGATCGACCTGCGCCCGATGGACCCCTTCTATCGTATCCGCTTCGATGACGGGGCGGTATTCGATACCAACGGCGATGCCGAGGCGATGCGCGCACAGGTTGAGCGCTTCGCGCCTGAGGATGTTGCTGGCTATGACCGCTTCATCAAGGCGAGCGAGGAGATCTTTCAGGTCGGCTTCGTCGAGCTCGGCCATGTTCCCTTCACCAACTGGCAGGACATGGCGCGCATCGTGCCGAAGATGGTCGCGCTGCGCAGTTATCGCAGCGTCTACGCGATGGTCTCGCAATATGTGAAGAACGAGCGATTGCGCGTGGCCTTGTCGTTCCATCCGCTGCTGATCGGTGGCAATCCGTTTACGGTCACCTCGATCTATACACTGATCTCCTACCTTGAGCGTCATTGGGGCGTGCATTCCGCCATGGGCGGAACTGGCGCCATCGTCAATGGGCTGGTGGACCTCATCCAAGGTCAGGGCGGAGCGATTCGGCTGAATTCCGAGGTCGCCGAGATCACCGTCGTCAACGGCAAGGCCACCGGCGTCAAGCTCAAGGATGGCGAGCAGATTGCGGCCGATGTCGTGGTCTCCAATGCCGATGTCGCCTGGACCTACAAGCACCTGCTGCCAGGTATCGAGCGCAAGCATTGGACGGATCGCAAGCTCGACAATGCGCGCTACTCGAACGGTCTCTTCGTCTGGTACTTCGGCACTAAGCGGCGCTATGAGGATGTGAAGCACCACAGCATTCTGCTCGGGCCGCGCTACAAGGGGCTGCTCAAGGATATCTTTGATCGCAAGGTGCTGGCGGACGATTTCAGTCTCTACCTGCACCGGCCAACCGCGACCGATCCGTCGCTGGCACCTGAAGGCTGCGACACCTTCTATGTGCTCGCTCCGGTGCCGCACCTGGATGCCGACATCGACTGGTCGGAGCGCGCGGAGCCGTATCGACGCGCCATCTCGGCCTACCTTTCCGACACCCTGCTGCCTGGTCTTGAGGATGAGCTAGCCCTGTCTTTGATCACCACACCCAAGGACTTCGAGCAGCGTCTCTGCTCGGTCAAGGGTGCTGGATTCAGTCTGGAGCCAGTGCTGATGCAGAGCGCTTGGTTCCGGCCGCATAACAAGAGCGAAGAGGTCGAGCACCTCTACCTGGTCGGCGCTGGCACCCACCCCGGAGCAGGGGTGCCAGGCGTCATCTCGACAGCCCGCGTACTGGATACGGTGGTCCCCGATGCCTCTGTTTTTGCGTGAGAACACCTCCTCGGATGCGACGGACCTCGCTGCCTGTCGGCAGCTGCTGAGTAACGGCTCGAAGTCGTTCTTCGCCGCGTCCTTTTTTCTACCCAAGATGATCCGCGATCCGGCGGCCGCGCTCTATGCGTTCTGCCGGGTGGCCGACGACGCGATCGATGAGCAGCTTGATCAGCAGGCGGCGCTCGAGCAGCTGCGCGAGCGACTCGAGCGTGTCTACCAGGGTCGACCGCTGTCGCTGGCGCCAGATCGCGCCTTTGCGGCGACGGTGGAGCGTTTTCAGCTGCCGCGCGAGCTGCCAGAGGCGCTGCTCGAGGGATTCGCCTGGGACGCCGAGGGGCGTGACTACGAGACGATCGAAGGTGTGCTCGACTACTCGGCACGGGTGGCCGCTGCGGTGGGTGCCATGATGACCGTCATCATGGGGGTCCGGTCGCCCAACGTGCTGGCACGAGCCTGCGATCTCGGCACGGCGATGCAGTTGACCAACATCTGTCGTGATGTTGGCGAAGACGCCCGCAATGGGCGCGTCTATCTGCCAAAGGCATGGCTGCGGGCAGAGGGGCTGGACATCGAGGCCTGGCTGGCGAATCCGACCTATAACGATGCGGTGGCTGCTGTCGTTAAGCGTGTGCTGGAGATGGCTGCAGAGATCTATCAGCGCGCCGAGTCCGGTATCGCCAAGCTGCCGGTGCCTTGCCGGCCGGGCATCTACGCGGCTCGTCTGCTGTATGCCGAGATCGGCCATGAGGTCGTGCGCAACGGCTATGATTCCGTCACTAGACGCGCGGTTGTACCGCCGGCCCGAAAGGTGACACTCTTGAGTCGCGCGGTTGCTGCCACCCCCTTCCCGGGGCGGCACTGTGCCGAGCCGGCCTTGGCTGAGAATCAATTCCTAGTCACTGCTGCCGCTAAGGCCGGTACCGACCGATCGCAGGTTGCGTTCTTGCGCGCTAGCCAAGGCGCGAGCCAAGGCCAGGCCAGTGGTTCTAGCCCGCAATCCGTTGGCGAGAAGTTGATCTGGGTGCTAGACCTGTTCGCGACCCTCGAAGAGCGTCAGCGGATGGCATCACTTAACCAGCATGGCGGTCTGATGCGGGCGTCTACCGGAGGAGGCTACTCGTGAGCTATTACATTGGCATGGTGGCGCTGCTGCTCGCTGCCTTCTACTTCTGGCGCAGCACGCGGCACCGGAAGCTGGTCATCAGTGCCCGTGAGCGTGCTGAGGCCAACGGCGGACAGCCTGAGGTCGATCCGGTTTGGACTGCGATGGGCGTGTCGTTCATGCCGTTCTTTCTATTTTACGGCGCCTTTGCATCGCTGCTGCTCATCGGTGGCTATTTCTTGTCGGATCTGAAGACCTATCTGACGCTCTTTGATCTCTTCGGGCTGCTGATGCTGATCGTCGCCTATACCGGCTGGATCCTGATTCGCACCCATTACAACAAGCTCGGGCTGGATTTCGCGAACGGCTAAGCGCTCGAACCCGGCCCTGTTCCGTCCAGTCCCCGCCGGGCTCGATCCCGCCTAGCCCGTCAGTCCAGCCCATCAGCTCAGCCCGTCAGCCCAGCCCAGGCAGTCAGGACGCGCCCTTCAGCGTGCTGACCTGCCTAGCTGTTGAGAGCGCTGCTAGTGGTCCAGCGCTCGCGTTCCCAGTTGTGATGACGATGGACGAGGATCTCGCCACCATCGTCCCTCCAATCCGCTAGCACCTGTCTCAGCGCCGGTTGACCG
>NZ_JBUDPI010000027.1:0-20160 GCF_054919635.1 Halochromatium sp.
TCAAGCGCGCTTCCGGCTCGGGCTGACAGCATCAATTAGGGGACGAATCGATGGACAAGTTTACGCGCAATTACAGCATCATTCTGGGGGTCGTCGTGGTGGCCCTATTCGCCTGGTGGATCAGCTCCGTCTGGCAGCCCGAGGTCTGGGAGATCAACAAGGTGCTCGACGCCGATCCAGAGCTTGCTGACTATCCGTACCAATTCCGGGTCAAGCGCCTGAACGATGGTGTGGCAACCCTCTCGACCCCACGGAATTTCCAGGTTCCCGCGATTCGCTTTCTCGAGGTCATCCATCCCGAGCTCGCTGGGCTAGCGCAGGATGATCCGAAGATGATCGCGGCTCAACAGGAACTGATCGATCATCAGAAGCGCTCGCAAGGGATCGTGCTCGCGCAACCAGGCGTGGAGCGGGTCGATTGGGAGCTCGACGTGCAATGGCTCGCCGACCACGGGGTGCAGGTCAACGGCGGCTGACGCCTCGAAGACTGTCTTGATCGCCGGATTGATCATTGAGCCGGCGCCCCGCCCAGTCGCGGGCGAATTGCCAGGCGGTGCGGCCACTGCGTGAGCCGCGGCGCAGTGCCCATTGCAGCGCGGCGCGTTCGGTATCGGCGGCGCTGGATGTGGTGGCGGCACTGGCTGTTGTTGCTGACCGCGTTGCCAGGTCGCTGACGCCGAGCCGCTCGAGCCAGTGGTGCACCACCTCCAGGTATTGCTCCTGGCTGAATGGATAGAACGAGAGCCAGATGCCGAAGCGGTCCGAAAGCGAGATCTTCTCCTCAACACCCTCGCCCTGATGGATCTCGCCGTCGATCATCCGCGCGTCCTGGTTCTCGCGCTGGTACTCGGGCAGCAGATGACGGCGGTTAGAGGTGGCGTAGATCAACAGGTTCTCGGGCGGGGCGTTCAGGGAGCCATCCAGCGCGGCCTTCAGCGCCTTATAGCTGGATTCCGAGGCCTCGAACGAGAGGTCATCGCAATAGAGGATGAAGCGTTCGGGACGGCCGTCGATCTGTTCAATGATCCGAGGCAGATCGATCAGATCATCCTTGTCGATCTCGATCAGCCGCAGCCCTTGCGTCTGATAGCGGTTCAGCAGCGCCTTGATCAGCGATGACTTGCCGGTGCCACGTGAGCCCGAGAGCAGCACATTGTTGGCGCTCCTTCCAGCGAGAAACTGCTGGGTGTTACGGTCGATCTCATCGCGCTGCTGATCGATACAGCGCAGATCCTCGAGGCGCAGTTGATGCGGTTTGCGGATCGCCTCCAGCCTGCCATGCTGCCCCTGAGGCCCTTCCTTGCGCCAGCGCCAAGCGATCGCATCCCAATCGGTCTTTGTTGGCTCGGGCAGCCAGGGCTCGACGCGATCGACTAGGGCGTCGAGACGGGTCAGGATCTGGTCGAGGCTGGGGCTCATGACGATGCGCGCGCTCTTGGCTCAGCGATGGCCGCTCGACAAGCTGACCCCGAGCTAGGCCGCCAGCGGCCGGTAACGGATGCGATGCGGCTGATCGGCCTCGGCGCCCAGACGGCGATGGCGGTCCTCCTCGTAATCAGCATAGTTTCCTTCGAACCAGGTCACCTTGGAATCGCCTTCAAAGGCCAGGATGTGGGTCGCGATGCGATCCAGGAACCAACGATCATGGCTGATCACCACCGCGCAGCCGGGGAAGTTCAGCACCGCTTCTTCCAATGCGCGCAGGGTCTCGACATCGAGATCGTTGGTCGGCTCGTCGAGCAGCAGCAGGTTGCCACCGCTTTTTAGCAGCTTGGCCAGATGTACCCGGTTGCGCTCGCCGCCGGACAGGTCGCCGATGCGCTTCTGCTGATCCGAGCCTCTGAAGTTGAAGCGGCTCACATAGGCGCGCGAGGGCATCTCGAACTTGCCGACGACGAGGATGTCCTGGTCGTCGGAGATCTCCTCCCAGACCGTCTTCTTGTCGTCGAGGGCGTCGCGGCTCTGGTCGACGTAGGCGATCTCGACCGTCTCGCCGACCCGCAGCTCGCCGTCGTCAGGCTGCTCCTGGCCGGTGAGGATACGAAACAGCGTGGTCTTACCAGCACCATTCGGGCCGATCACGCCAACGATACCGCCCTTGGGCAGGTTGAACGAGAGGTCGTCATAGAGCAGCCGATCGCCGTAGCTCTTGCGGAGCCCATTGGCCTCGATGACCAGATCGCCCAGGCGCGGGCCCGGTGGGATGTAGATCTCGTTGGTCTCGTTGCGGCTTTGGAACTCCTGCGACTGCAGCTCCTCGAAACGCGCCAGACGCGCCTTGCTCTTCGACTGGCGGCCCTTGGGGTTGGTGCGCACCCATTCGAGCTCGTGCTTCATCGCCTTGATGCGCGCCTGCTCGGCCTTCTCCTCCTGCTCCAGGCGCTTCTCCTTCTGTTCCAGCCAGCTCGAGTAGTTGCCCTGCCAGGGGATGCCGTGGCCGCGGTCGAGCTCTAAGATCCAGCCGGCGACATTGTCCAGGAAGTAGCGATCATGGGTTACCGCGACCACGGTGCCGGTGTAGTCCTTGAGGAAGCGCTCGAGCCAGGCGACCGACTCGGCGTCCAGGTGGTTCGTCGGCTCGTCGAGCAGCAGCATGTCTGGTTTCGACAGCAGCAGCCGGCAGAGCGCCACGCGCCGGCGCTCGCCGCCGGAGAGCTTGCTGACCTCGGCATCCCAGGGCGGCAAGCGCAGGGCATCGGCGGCCAGATCCAGGGTGCGATCGAGGTTATGGCCATCGGTGGCCTCGACGAGATCCTCCAGCTCGGCCTGCTGCTTGGCCAGCGCGTCGAAGTCGGCATCTTCTTCGGCATAGGCGGCATAGACCGCATCTAGCCGCTCCAGCGCTTGCTTGATCGGCGCCACCGCCTCCTCGACGTTGCCGCGCACGTCTTTGGACTCGTCAAGCTGCGGCTCCTGCGACAGATAGCCGATCTTGATCCCAGGCTGCGGGCGCGCCTCGCCCTCGATCTCGGTGTCGAGACCGGCCATGATGCGCAGTAGCGTCGACTTGCCGGCGCCGTTGAGGCCGAGCACGCCGATCTTGGCGCCCGGGAAGAACGACAGGGAGATGTCGCGCAGGATCACGCGTTTGGGCGGCACAACCTTGCCGACGCGGTTCATGGTGTAGATGTATTGCGCCATCTCGATCCAATATTGTTGAGCCAAGATGACGAGCTGCGGACAGGCTGGTCATCTTGGTGGAGGTTAAGTTGGAACGCCAAGCAACGCATGCGGGCTAACCCGATGGCTTGTACCACGCTGCCACGGGCGATGAGGCGATGGTTGCGCTGCCGATAGCCAGCATCGAAATGCCGGTGCGATGCTCGGAATGAGGCCGCGATTTTGCCCCCTCTCGGCTAGAATGTCCAAGGTGTGCGCTTCGATTGGCGCACAAACCACGTGATGAGGGTAGCCATTATGGGCGCCGTTTTGAGGGCAGGGGAGATTCCGGCCATCGGTTTCGTGGCGCCAAGTGGGAGCGGCAAGACCACGCTATTGCGCAAGCTCGTGCCGCTGCTGCGTCAGCGCGGGCTGCGGATTGGCTATCTCAAGCACGCCCATCATGGTTTTGCGCTCGATCGGCCGGGCAAGGATAGCTATGAGATTGCGGCGGCAGGCGCGCGGCAGGTGATGCTGGTCTCTGGTGCGCACTGGGCGCTGCTGAGCCGCACGAATGAGCCCGCCGAAGACCATCCAGGTGGTTTCGATGCGCTGCGCGCGCGATTCGACGCCCAGGGTCTAGACCTGCTGTTGATCGAAGGCTTTCGCTCAGCTGCGGTGCCAAAGATCGAGGTGTTTCGGGCCGCAACCGGCAAGGCGCCCCTCTATCCCGACGACGAAGCGATCTGCGCCGTGGTGACCGATGATCCACTGCCGATCGCGCCCCATCCGAACGTCTTGCCGCTGGGTGATCCCCTGGCCTTGGCTGACTTCATCGGTCAGCTGGTGCGCGAGCGCGCCGGCTTGCTCGCTGATGGCCTGTTCGCTGATCCGCGTGCCGAGCTGATCGCGTCCCTGCAACGCTTGCAGGTCGGTGGGGCGCAGGACCTGGTGATCGGAAGCGCCTCGGTGCGCCGGGGTCACCAATTCTGGATCACCCCGGACGGCGCACTCGGGCAGGCAGTCGTTCCAGATGACCTGGTTGCCTGCTTGCTCGATGACCAAGCGCCGAGTGACGCCTCTTTGGATGCTGCGCTGCATGGCCAGGTCTATCGGCACCGGCCCGAAAGCGGCGCGCTCTTCCATACCCACGGACCCTATTCGGTGGCGCTCAGCGTTGGCGGGCATGATCTGGTGCCGCTCGATGACGAGGGCGCCCGGCTCCTCGGCGAAGTGCCAGTGCTCAGTTGCGGGCCGGATCGGCATCGACCGCCGGCGTCGGAGCAGCTGACCGAGGCATTCGCGGCCCATCCGGCTTGCATCCTCGCCCATCGCGGGGCCTATGCCGTTGGCGCCACCATCCGCGAGGCCGCTTGGCGGGCCATTACGCTTGAGCGCTCGGCTCGCATCAGCCTGCTTGCGGGCGCGGCGCTGGCGCGCTAGCAAGCCAAGGGCCGATTGCGCTTGTATGCAGGCTGCATCCCCATCTGCCGACTTCGATGCGCGCCACCGGCTAACGACGCAGCGCGTGCGCTCCGATCTGATGCGCTTGATGTACGACCAGGCGCCGCTCGGCTTGGCGGTGACCGGGCTCAATGGCATCTTCGTTACGCTGGCGCTGGTCTATATCTTCGCGACCCCGAGTGCTTGGTTCTGGCTCGCCGTGTTGGTCTTGGTGTTGGGCGCGCGAGCACTGATCGTGCTCGGTTTTCGCTATCGCCCGGACGCGCTTGCTGAGTCGCGTTGGAAGGCGCTTTTCGTCTTCGGGGCCGCTGCCGCCGGACTTGTCTGGGGCCTGTCGCCCAGCCTGTTGTCAGGGCCTTCATTCGTCGATGACGTGTTCTTGTCGTTCGTGATCGCGGGCATGGTCGCTGGTGCAATTCCGAGTCTGGCGCCGAGCACCGGCTGCTATCTCGCTTATCTCCTTGGCGCACTGGCGCCCCTGGCAGTGCACATGGCGATGCGCGGTGACTCGCTCGGGCACACCTTCCTTGCGTTGATCCTTGCCTTTGGTGTGTTCATGCTGCTTTCGGCGCGGACGTACCATAGAACGCTCTGGACGTCGCTGACGCTGCGCCATCACAACGCCGATCTGGTGACGGAGCTGACCGCCGAGTCCGAGCGCGCTAAACGCCTGAACGAGCAGCTACAGGCTGAGATCGACCAGCGCGCTCGCGCACAACGGGCGCTGACCGAGGCAAAGGAGCGCGCTGAGTCGGCGAATCTGGCCAAGAGCGCCTTCGTTGCCAACATGAGCCACGAGATCCGCACGCCAATGAACGGTGTGCTCGGGATGATCGAGCTGCTGTCGCAGACCTCACTGGACCCGCAGCAACGCGGTTTTATCGATGTGGCGCGGACCTCGACCGAGAGCCTCCTTAACGTGCTCAACGCGATCCTCGACTTCTCCAAGATCGAATCGGGCAAGCTCGAGCTCGAGCAGCTGCCATTCGACCTGCGTTCGCTGTGCGAGGAGGTGGTGGCACTGTTCAGCGCCAATGCGCAAAGTGCTGGTGTCGAGCTGGTCTGTTTCGTCGAGCCGGATCTGCGGCAGCGCGTGATCGGCGATGCGACCCGGCTGCGCCAGGTCTTGACCAATCTGGTCGGCAACGCCGTCAAGTTCACCCATCAGGGCGAGGTCAGGCTGCAGGTCAGCGCGTTGAGCCATGCCAGTGACCCGCTCGCGCTCGAATTTCGCGTCTTGGACACCGGTATCGGCATGACGCAGCAGCAGATCCAGGCTCTGTTCCAGCCCTTCAGCCAGGCCGACGACTCAATGACACGACGCTATGGCGGCACTGGGCTCGGGCTCGCTATCACGCGCCGACTCGTGGATCTGATGGGGGGCGAGATCCAGGTGTCGAGCGAGCCTGGTCAGGGCACCTGCTTCAATGTCCAGCTTGCCTTTCGCCCTTGCCCTGAGCAACTGCCGGACGCCCATCGGGCAAGATTTGAGCGAGCCTATGTGCTGGTGGTCGATGACCAGCCGGGCACATTAAGGAGTATTTGCGGCTATTTGCAGGGCTGGGGCGTGAGTTATCGTACCGCTCGCGACGCCCAGGCCGCCAGCGAGCAGCTGCGCATCGAGCGCGCCGCTGGCAGAGGCTTTGATGTCGCGCTGATCGATCTGGCGATGGCTGGCGATAGCGGCCTCGATCTGGCGACTTGGATCAAGGCGGACCAAGGGCTGTGCAGGACACAGCTTCTCTTGCTCGGATCAGCGCGTGCCATCGCGCAAGCTGATCTCGTTACTCATGGTCATGCGAAGGGCCTGGTTAAGCCACTGCGCTATGCGCCGCTGAAAGAGGCGCTATGCCAGGCCTTGAATCCGGTTGCCACGTCGCCGTCGGTCGCACTCGCGAGCGCCGATGAGCCCACTTCGGAGGCACCCCGAGGGCGCGTCCTGCTGGTCGAGGACAATCCGGTCAATCAGAAGGTAGCGCTCGGTCTGATTGCCAAGCTCGGACTCGAGGTCGATCTCGCAGCCGATGGTCAGGTGGCGCTGCAGTGCTATCGAGAATCCAGCTACGACCTGATCCTGATGGATGTGCAGATGCCGCGGATGGACGGGATCACGGCGACGCGGGCGATCCGCCAACATGAGCAAGAGCATGGGGGAGAGCGTAGTACGCGCATCCCGATCATTGCGATGACCGCCAATGCCGAGGTGGGCGACCGTGCCGATTGCCTAGCCGCTGGCATGGATGATTATCTGCCGAAGCCCTTTACTCGAGCCACGCTTGACGCGATGCTGCAACGCTGGCTGGACTCGGCCACCCGAGGATCATGAGTCCCTGCGCGACAACATTCTGAGCGATTAGGTCTTGACGCTCGCCATCCGTCAAGGGATGGTATGGGCAACGAAGGAAGAACCTCAGCAAGGCGCTCCAAACGCAGTGGCAGTAAACCGACCGCCTGTCGTCAAGGGTCAGTCGCGCGACGGCCGTCCCCGGCGTTTTCGGCTTAAGAAGGGTTTGGACATCCCCCTTTCCGGGGCTCCGAGCGCGCAGATCGATGCGAGCTCGGTGGTCAGCCGTGTCGCCCACATCGGATACGATTGCGTCGGCGTCAAGCGCTTGCCGTCGCTCGAGATCGAGATTGGCGACCACGTCCGCCTCGGCCAGCCGATCTCCCGCCGCAAGGCCTATCGTGAGGTTGCCGCGACAGCGCCGGCCAGTGGCGTGGTCGAGGCCATCCATCGCGGGCCGCGACGCGCGCTCGAGAGCATCGTCATCCGTCTCGATCAACCACGCGATGGCGATGATCCGCTGCCGCCGCTGGAAGAGCAGGAAACCTTCAACGCCTATGCGGCAGACGAGCTCGATGGCCTGAATCGCGATCAGGTGCGCGAGAATCTGCTTGCCGCCGGCGCCTGGCTCGGCTTTCGCACGCGCCCGTTCAGCATGATTCCGTCACCGGACAGCTCGCCGGCGGCGCTTTTCGTCACCGCCATCGACAGCCATCCGCTGGCGCCAGACCCCAAGCAAATCATCGATGATGCCGGCGAAGCCTTCGCCGATGGCCTGCGCGTGATCAGCAAGCTGACCGATGGTCCCTGCTATTGCTGTCAGCGCCCGGATGCGGGCTTACCCATCCCGACGGCGTCCGGATTCCAAGTCGCTGAGTTCATCGGGCCGCATCCGGCAGGTCTGGTCGGCACCCATATCCATTTTCTGATGCCGGTCAGCCTGGAGCGCAGCGTCTGGACCATCGGCTATCAGGACGTGATCGCCATCGGTCGGCTGTTTCGCACTGGCCGCATCGATCCGACCCGGATCATCTCGCTGGCGGGGCCAATGGTGGCCAATCCGCGGCTGATTCGCACGCGGTTGGGTGCCAGCACCAACGATCTGGTCAAAGGCGAGCTCAGCGGTCGCCATGAGGCGCGCGTCATCTCAGGCTCGGTGCTCAGTGGCCGGCACGCGGTCGGCACGAGCGCCTTCCTGGGCCGCTTCCACAACCAGATCACGGTGCTGGCCGAAGAGCGCGAGCGCGAATGGTTCGGTTGGCTCAAGCCTGGCCGAGGTCGGTATTCGGCCCTGAATCTGTTCTGGTCGCGGCGCGCGAAGGGCGAGACGCTACCGCTGGGCACCTCGCTGCATGGAAGCCCGCGCGCGATGGTGCCGATCGGGGCCTACGAGCGCGTGATGCCGCTCGATCTGCTCCCGACGCAACTGCTGCGCGCGCTGCTGGTCGATGACATGGAAACGGCCGAGAAGCTCGGCGCGCTCGAGCTGGATGAAGAAGACCTGGCCCTATGCAGCTTCGTCGACTGCGGCAAGCATGACTTCGGCCCGGTGCTGCGGCGCAACCTGAACAAGATCTGGCACGAGAGTCACTGATCCATGATCAAGGCCCTGCGCAAATTCCTCGATCGCCAAGAGCGCCATTTCCTGCCCGGCGGTCGCTACGAGCGTTTCGGCGCCCTATTCGAGCTGGTCGACACCTTCCTCTATACGCCCTCGACCGTCACCGCCGGCACCCCGCATCTGCGCGATGGGATCGACCTGAAGCGGGTGATGATCTTCGTCTGGATCGCGGTCCTGCCCGCTGCCCTGTTCGGCATGGTCAATATCGGCCTGCAGGCCAACAGCGCCATGACGGCAATGGGCATGGAGCAGGTCGAGGGCTGGCGCGGCGGGCTGCTCTGGCTGCTTGGCGCCAGCGGCAATGACCCCAACAGTCTGTGGGACAACTTCTGGCATGGCGCGGTCTACTTCCTGCCGATCTATATCGTCACCATGGCCGCGGGCGGCTTCTGGGAGATCCTGTTCGCGACCGTGCGCAACCACGAGGTCAACGAGGGCTTCTTCGTCACCTCGATCCTGTTTGCGCTGACCCTGCCGCCCGACATCCCGCTCTGGCAGGTGGCGCTCGGCATCTCGTTCGGCATCGTCATCGGCAAGGAGGTCTTTGGCGGGACCGGTAAGAACTTCCTCAATCCGGCGCTCACCGGGCGCGCCTTCCTGTTCTTCGCCTATCCGAGCGAGATCTCCGGTGATGCGGTCTGGACCGCGGTCGATGGCTTCAGCGGCGCCACCCCCTTGATGCTGGCCGCCGAGGGTGGGGTGACCGCCATCCAGGCCACGGGGCTCACCTGGTGGGACGCGTTCTTCGGCACCGTGCAGGGCTCGATCGGCTCGACCTCGACCCTGCTGATCATCGTCGGTGCGATCTTCCTGCTCTACACCGGTGTCGCCTCCTGGCGCATCATGGCCGGCGTGCTGATCGGCGTCATCGGAACCGCCCTGCTGTTCAATGCCCTCGGTAGCGACACCAATCCGGCATTCTCGGTGCCCTGGCATTGGCACATGGTGCTCGGTGGGCTCGCGTTCGGGCTGGTGTTCATGGCCACCGATCCGGTCTCGGCCTCGATGACCGAGACCGGCAAATGGTTCTATGGTGCGTTGATTGGCTTCATGACGGTGATGATTCGGGTGCTGAACCCCGCCTATCCGGAAGGGGTGATGCTGGCGATCCTGTTTGCCAACCTGTTCGCGCCGCTGATCGACTGGTTCGTGGTCCAGGCCAATATCCGCAGGAGGGTGCGGCGCCGTGTCGGCTAATACGTATCGGCAGGATTCAGTGCAGCGCGCTAGCGGGTTATGGGCGTCCGCGAAGGCGGTGTTTCGGCTGCCCAATGATGATCCGCGCAAGACGCTGGCGGTGGCACTGGTGCTCTGTCTGGCCTGCTCGGTCGTGGTCTCGGCGACCGCGGTCAGCCTGCGCCCGCTGCAAGAGCGCAACGCCGCGCGCGCGCTCAAGTCGGAGGTGGTCAAGGTTGCCGGCCTGGATACGGCCGGGATGAGCCTGGATCAGGCCTTTGAGCAGATCGAGCGGCGCTTGGTCGACCTCGAGACGGGCGATTTCGTCGAGGACGCCGATCCGATGACCTATTCCTATCGCGAAGCGGCCCAAGACCCCGACGCGAGCACCGCGCTCGACGAGGCCGATCCCGCTGGTATTCGACGCCGACCTGATCGAATGCCGGTCTATCTGGTGCGTCAGGATGGACAGCTCAAGACCATCATCCTGCCGGTCTATGGCGCCGGGCTCTGGTCGACCATGCATGGGCTGCTCGCGCTCGCCCCCGACGGGCGCACCGCCAAAGCACTCACCTTCTACGAGCAGCGCGAGACGGCCGGCCTCGGTAGCGAGGTCGCGGGCGAGCGCTGGCTCTCGGAATGGCCGGGCAAGGTGCTGATCGGTGAGGATGGCGAGCCGGTGATCGAGGTGGTCAAGGGCAACGTCGACCCGGATGCGCCCAACGCCGAGCACCGAGTCGATGGGCTCTCTGGGGCGACGCTGACCAGCAATGGGGTCACGAACCTGATGCAGTTCGGGCTGGGCGAGCAGGGCTACGGGCCCTTCCTGGCCCGGCTCAGCGACAATCACCGCGGCTGATCACAGGCGAGCCGAACAGGTCGAAGAGGGGGATACGCAGCATGGCCACCCAATCCGCCCGGCTCCTACTCGAGCCGATCGTCGATAATAACCCGATCACCTTGCAGATCCTCGGTATCTGCTCGGCCCTGGCGGTGACCACCAAGCTGGCGCCGGCCATCACCATGAGCATCGCGCTGACGGCGGTGATCGTCGGCGCCAGTGTCATCATCAGCCTGATCCGGCATCACATGCCGTCGAGCATTCGCATCATCATCCAGATGACCATCATCGCGTCGCTGGTGATCCTGGTCGATCAGGTGCTGCAAGCCTTCGCCTACGAGCTCTCGAAGCAGCTCTCGGTGTTCGTCGGGCTGATCATCACCAACTGCATCGTGCTCGGCCGTGCTGAGGCCTTCGCCTCGAAGAATCCGCCCTGGCCGAGCTTTCTCGACGCGCTTGGCCATGGGCTCGGCTACAGCCTGATCCTGATCAGCGTCGCTGCGATCCGTGAATTGTTGGGCTCTGGCAGCCTGCTCGATGTGCAGATCCTGCCGCTGGTCAAAGAAGGTGGCTGGTATGAGCCCAATGGGTTGATGCTGCTCGCCCCGGGCGCCTTCTTCATCATCGGGCTAATGATCTGGGGCATCCGCACCTGGAAGCCAGCGCAGCTCGAGAAGCCTGAATATCGGATCAATGTCGTGCATCGCACGGAGTCGCCATGAGTGTGATGCTGAGCATGACGCCGATCCCGCGCCCTGGCCATGCGCTCCGAGGCCTGATCCAGCAGCGCTTCGCTACCTGGGCCACGCGCCGACGAGTTCGGCTTAGGCAAGGATGGATGGACGGATTAGGGCACGGAGGTCGCGACTAATGGAGCACTATCTGTCGCTGCTGTTCAAGGCCGTCTTTGTCGAGAACCTGGCGCTGGCCTTCTTCCTCGGCATGTGCACCTTCCTTGCCGTCTCCAAGCGCATCGAGACCGCGATCGGGCTCGGCATCGCGGTGATCGTCGTGCAGACCATCACCGTGCCCGTCAACAGCTTGATCCATCAGTATCTGCTGCAAGAAGGCGCCCTGGCCTGGCTCGGCCTGCCCGAGCTCGATCTCTCGTTCCTCGGGCTGATCACCTATATCGGCGTCATCGCCGCCATGGTGCAGATCCTGGAGATGGCGCTCGACCGCTTCTTCCCGGCGCTCTATCAGGCGCTTGGCATCTTTCTGCCGCTGATCACCGTCAACTGCGCCATCCTGGGCGGATCGCTGTTCATGGTCGAGCGTGGCTACAACCTTGCCGAGAGCACCGTCTATGGCTTCGGCACCGGTTTCGGCTGGGCGCTGGCGCTGGTGCTGCTGGCCGGTATCCGCGAGAAGCTCAAGTACAGCGATGTACCGGACGGGCTGCAGGGGCTCGGTATCACCTTCATCACCACCGGGCTGATGGCAATGGCCTTCATGTCGTTCTCAGGGATTCAGTTGTGATCGGCTGTCAGGAGGCGTCGCATGCTTGATCTGACCTTCGGCATTCTGGTCTTCACCGGCGTGGTGCTGGCGCTGGTGTTCGTCATCCTCAACGCCCGGCGCCTGCTGGTGCCCAGCGGCGATGTCCATATCGACATCAACGAAGAGCGCGATGTCATCACCAGCGCCGGTCGCAAGCTGCTTGGTGCCTTGGCCGATGCCGGTGTCTTCGTGCCCTCGGCCTGCGGTGGCGGCGGCACCTGCGGCCAGTGTCGGGTCAAGGTGCTCGAGGGCGGTGGCCAGCTACTGCCCACCGAGTCCAGCCTGATCAACCGTCGCGAGGCCAGCGAGGGCTACCGGCTTGCCTGCCAGGTCGCAGTCAAGGAGGATCTGCGCATCGAGGTGCCGCGCGAGATCTTCGGCGTTCGGCGCTGGACCTGCCGGGTGCGCTCCAATCGCAGTGTCTCGACCTTCATCAAGGAGCTGATCCTGGAGCTGCCACTGGGTGAGGACGTCGCCTTTCGCGCTGGCGGCTATATCCAGATCGAATGCCCACCCTATCAGCTCGACTATGCCGACATCGAGATCCCCGAGCATCTGCGGGCCGATTGGGATCAATACGATCTGTGGAAATACAAGGCCGGGACCAAGCAGCCGGTGACACGGGCCTATTCGATGGCTAATTATCCGGGCGAGGCGGGCATCATCATGCTCAATGTGCGCATCGCCACGCCACCGCCCGACCATCCTGATGTGCCGCCCGGCATCATGTCGAGCTACATCTTCGGCCTCAAGCCCGGCGACGAAGTGACCATCTCTGGCCCCTTCGGTGAGTTCTTCGCCAAGGAGACTCATGCCGAGATGATCTTCGTCGGTGGCGGTGCCGGCATGGCGCCTATGCGCAGCCACATCTTCGATCAGCTCAAGCGTTTGAACACCCAGCGCAAGATCTCCTACTGGTATGGCGCGCGCAGCAAGCGTGAGATCTTCTACCAAGAGGATTTCGACGCCCTCGCCCGCGAGCACGAGAACTTCAGCTGGCATATCGCACTCTCATCACCACAGCCCGAGGATGAGTGGCAAGGAGAGGTCGGCTTCATCCACAGCGTCCTCTACGAGCGTTACCTGAAGGACCATCCGGCGCCCGAGGATTGCGAGTTCTATATGTGTGGCCCGCCGATGATGACAGCGGCAGTGATCGGCATGCTGCACAGCCTGGGAGTCGAGAACGACAACATTCTGCTCGACGATTTCGGCGGTTGAGCAGCGTCAGTCAGCCGTCGCCCTGACGTCGATGCGGCGAACAGCATCTGACCGGAGGCCACCTCGATGCTTGAGTTTGTGTTCGCACTGTTGCTCTTCTCGCTCGCCTTCCTTGGCCTTGCGCTCGGCGTGCTCAATGGTCGCGCCGCGCTCAAGGGAAGCTGCGGCGGACTGAATCAGGTCCCTGGAATCAGCTCCGACTGCGGCGGCGCTTGCCAGCGCGGACAATCCTGTCCGAATCGCTCTGACGGCGCCTCGCTGGACTAGACTCCTAACCTGAGCAGTCGAGTGAACGTGCGCTCAAGCAACCTCAGCGAGCGCGCAAGCCAAGCACCCAAAGGTTTTGCGAGGAGGTCCTGATGAAAGAGAGCAAGACTGCAAAGAAGGCCATGTCGCGCGGGCTGGTGACGCTGTCGCCCGACATGGATGTGCTCGAGGCCCTGCGTATCCTGGTTGAGCAGCGTCTGTCCGGGGCTCCGGTGGTCGACCAGATCGGCAATCTCATCGGCATGCTCACCGAGCGCGACTGCATGCAGATCGCACTCGGTGCCGGCTATCACAGCGAGGATGGCGGTCGCGTCGAGAACTTCATGACGCCGTCGGTGGTCACTGTGGATGCCGATACGCCGATCACCGAGGTGGCCGAGCTGTTCGCGACCAGCCACTTTCGGCGCCTGCCGGTGATGGAGCAGGGCCGTCTCATCGGCATCATCAGCCGTCGTGATGTGCTCAAACAGCTCGAAGCCGCTTGGCAGCCCGATCGGCATCGGATCTGAAACACAATCGGAACCGCGTTATACTGAGCGGCTTTTGACTTCTGGGAGTGTTCCTAATGTTCGACGCCAGCATGCAGATCACCGGCTACGATGACGAGCTCGCACAGGCCATCCGCGACGAGGAGCGCCGCCAAGAAGAGCATGTCGAGCTGATCGCATCCGAGAACTACGCCAGTCCACGCGTGATGGAGGCGCAGGGCTCGGTGATGACCAATAAGTACGCCGAGGGCTATCCGGCCAAGCGCTACTACGGCGGTTGCGAATACGTCGACGTCGCCGAACGGCTTGCGATCGAGCGCGCGAAGGCGCTGTTCGGTGCCGACTACGCCAATGTGCAGCCGCATTCCGGCTCGCAGGCCAACGCGGCGGTCTTCATGGCCTTGTGCCAGCCGGGCGACACCGTGCTTGGCATGAGTCTGGCTCACGGCGGCCATCTGACCCACGGCGCCAAGCCGAACTTCTCGGGAAAGACCTACAACGCCGTCCAGTACGGGCTCGACCCCCAGACCGGTGAGATCGACTACGCCCAGGTCGAATCGCTCGCCCGCGAGCACAAGCCGAGGATGATCATCGCCGGTTTCTCGGCCTATTCACGCGTCGTCAACTGGCAGCGCTTCCGCGACATCGCCGACGAGGTCGGTGCCTATCTGCTGGTCGACATGGCCCATATCGCTGGCCTGGTGGCCGCCGGCGTCTATCCCAGCCCGGTGCAGATCGCCGATGTGACCACCACCACCACGCACAAGACCCTGCGCGGCCCGCGTGGCGGCCTGATCCTGGCCAAGTCCAACCCTGAGCTGGAGAAGAAGTTCAACTCGCTGGTCTTCCCAGGCACCCAGGGTGGGCCGCTCATGCATGTCATCGCCGCCAAGGCCGTCGCCTTCAAAGAGGCCCTGGAGCCAGCCTTCAAGGACTACCAGAAGCAGGTCATCCTCAATGCCCAGGCCATGGCCGAGACCTTCCTCGCGCGCGGCTACGATGTGGTCTCCGGTGGCACCGACGACCATCTCTTCCTGGTCAGCTTCATCGAGCAGGGGCTGACTGGCAAGGATGTCGATGCCTGGCTGGGCGCGGCCAACATCACTGTCAACAAGAATGCGGTGCCGAATGATCCGCAGTCGCCCTTCGTCACCAGCGGCATTCGTATCGGGACTCCAGCGATGACCACCCGCGGCTTTGGGCTCGATGAGGCACGCGAGCTCGCTGGCTGGATGTGTGACGTGATTGACGGTCGAGGCGATCAAGCCGTGATCGATCAGACCAAGGCGAAGGTTCTGGACCTCTGCAAGCGCTTCCCGGTCTACGCCCGTTGAACCAGGGTCTGACCGACGCTGTCGGTCTGTTTCGGTCCTGAGGCAGAGACGGCTGCATGCGCTGTCCCTACTGTGGTGCCCAAGACACCAAGGTGATGGACTCTCGGCTCTCTGGCGATGGTGATCAGGTTCGCCGTCGGCGCCGCTGTGGCGTTTGCGGCGAGCGTTTCACCACCTATGAGGCTGCCGAGCTCAACCTCCCGCGCGTGATCAAGCGTGACGGGACGCGAGTGCCCTACGATGGCCGAAAGCTGCGAACAGGGTTGATGCGTGCCACCGAGAAGCGCCCCATCAGCACCGAGCAGGTCGAAGCGGCCATCGCGCGCATCAATCGTAAGCTGCTGGGGACCGCCGAGGGCGAGATCAGCTCGCGCGAGATCGGCGAGCTGGTGATGGAGGAGCTGCGGGGTCTGGACCAGGTCGCCTATGTCCGCTTCGCATCGGTCTATCGGAAGTTCGAGGATGTCGCCGCCTTCCGTGAGGAGATCGAGCGCCTCGAGCGCAGCCCCACACCTGATGTGCGCCGAGCCCAGCTCGATCTGCTCGACGCACTCGACAAGAAATCTTGAGTATGAGGGGTGAAGGTTCGGATGGCGTCGCGTGGATGGCGCGTGCGCTGCAGCTTGCCGAGCGCGGCTTGTACACGACCGATCCGAATCCGCGCGTCGGCTGCGTGCTGACCAAGGATGGACGGGTTGTGGGAGAGGGCTGGCATCGACGCGCCGGCGAGCCGCATGCCGAGCGGCTGGCGATCGATGCCGCTGGCAAGGCGGCACGCGGCGCGACGGCCTATGTCACGCTCGAGCCTTGCTGCCATCACGGCCGCACGCCGCCCTGTACCGATGCCTTGCTCGAGGCTGGGATCAGTCGGGTGGTGGTCGGCATGGAAGATCCGAATCCCTTGGTGCATGGTCGCGGACTCGAGCGCATGCGTGCAGCCGGGGTCGAGGTCGTGACCGGCGTGCTCGAAGGCCCTTGTCGAGCCCTCAACCCTGGATTCGATCAACGCATGCGGCACGGACTGCCCTATGTGCGCCTGAAGCTCGCAGCCAGTCTTGATGGTCGCACGGCACTTGCTAATGGCGAGAGTCGGTGGATCACCTCGGAGGCGGCACGCACCGATGTGCAATGGCTGCGCGCACGCTCCTCGGCGATCGTCACCGGCATCGGCACCCTGCTTGCCGATGATCCGTCGTTGAATGTCAGGCTTGCGTCCTCGGCGATCCCCGCGCTGGAGCAGGCCGAGCCGGTGCGGCAGCCGCTGCGCGTTGTCGTTGACAGCAGGCTGCGCCTGCCGCTCTCGGCAAGGATGCTGTCACTGCCGGGGGCGACCCTGGTGGCGACCTGTGAGCAAGACCCGCGCCGCATCGCTGCCGCCACCTCGGCTGGTGCTGAGGTCTGGGTTGCTCCAGCAGACGCAGCCGGTCGAGTCGATCTCGAGGCCCTGCTGCGCTATCTGGCCGAGCGCGAGATCAACGAGGTCCTGATCGAGGCTGGCCCGACGCTAGCGGGTACCGCGGTTCGGCAGCGTCTCGTCGATGAGCTGGTGCTCTACCTGGCCCCGCACCTGATGGGCAGCGATGCCCGCGGGCTGTTCGAGCTCGGGCCGCTCGCCAGCATGAGCGAGCGGGTGCCTTTGGAAGTTCTCGATCTGCGCCAAATCGGCTCGGATCTTCGCTTGCGCGCCCGTCTTTCGAGCCGCCCTGCCGACAACGGATAGCGTCGCCACCGAATCAGCCTGTCGTTCTTATAGCCATTAGCCGTGATTGCCAGACTCAGATATGGCGCTAGCGTACAACTGGCGTGGATCAGGTGTCTGGATATCAGGTGCGATGGCCATATCACCCTGCGCGAACACCGTCAAGCGCTTGATCTTGGTCGCGTTATTCCCTAGGCGAGATCCGGGAGAGTCCAGGCATTGATCCGGTCATTGACCCCGCTCGGTGATCTCCGAGCGCACCAGCGCATAGTCCTTGCCGCGCGCGCGCTGAACCATCTCCTCGGCTGCCTCATCGGTGATCCCTAGACCATCAAGCGTCTCTGCGGCCAATCTGAGGCTGGCCTCGACGGCCTCGGGGAAGGCGCGGCTAGCGCCGGCCCGAAACAGCGCATCGCAGGCCGTCAGATCGCGAGCACGGGCAACGATGATGATCTCTGGCGCATAATGGCGCACGAGCGTGGTCGCCTCGATGCTGGCGCGCGGATCATCGATCGTCAGCACCACCACCTTGGCCTGCTCGACCTTGGCTGCGGCCAGCAGCGCCGGATTGCGAATGTCGCCATAGAACACCGGTTGACCTTCAGCGCGCCAACGCGCGACCAGGTTCGGGTCCTGATCAAAGGCGACGAAGCGGATGCCATGGCTGGACAGCACCGTGCCGATGGTATGGCCAACCCTGCCATAGCCCGCGATCACGGCCTGGGGCGCTTGGTCTTGGCCCGCCTGATACCGGAAGCGTTCGTCGACAGTGAGGTCCTGGTCCGGGAACCGCGCGGCGATGACGGCGCCCAATCGCACCAAGAGGGGTGTCGCTAGCATGCTGCCCGAGATCAATGCAGCCGCCATAGTGAAGGTGCTGGCATCAATGATGCCGAGCATCTTTGCGGCGCCGAAGAGGATGAAGCCAAACTCGCCGGCCTGTCCGAGCAGGAAGGCCACCTGCAGCGCACCATTCCGGCTGGTGCAGAACCGGCGCGCTAGCAGATAGATCAGCGTGACCTTGATCGAGACCAAGGCCAGCAGGTGGAGGCCGAACAGCAGCGGTTGATTCGCCAACACGCTCAGATCCAGGGACATGCCGACGGTGACGAAGAACACGCTCATCAACAGCCCCTTATGCGGCTCGATACTGGCATGCACCTGAACGCTATAGCGCGACCCCGAGAGCATCATGCCCATCAAGAAGCCGCCGAGGGCCATTGACATGCCGGCACTATGCATCGCCCAGGCGGCCACAAAGACGGCGGCAAGGGTGACCAGAAAGAAGGCCTCGCGATTGCCCTGACGGGCCAGCAGGTCCAGGACCAGTGGGACCAGGTAACGTCCAGTAACGATGACGCCGGCGAGCATCAGCGCGATCAGACCAAGCTGCTCCCACAGCGGCAGGCTTGGCAGGCTGGTTTCGGTTGCTGCAGCCAGCGGCAGTAGCGCCAGCATGGGCACCACCGCGATGTCTTGCATTAGAAGGACCGCGAAGGCGGTTTGACCGCGCGCGGTGGCGATCTCGCTCTTCTCGTAGAGCATCTGCATCACCAGCGCGGTGGAGGATAATGCGAGGCTAAATCCGATCAGCAGCGCGATCGCCCAGGTCTCGACGAAGAGACGAAAATAGAACGCCAGCGCTAGTCCGGACAGCAGGATCTGTGAGGTGCCGAGCCCAAATAGGGTGCGGCGCATCTCCCAGAGCCGGGTCGGATGCAGCTCGAGACCGATGACAAAGAGCAGGAGCACGACGCCGAGCTCGGTGAAGCTGCGCAGATCCTCCACCTCACCGGTCACCGACGGACCCGGCGTATAGGGTCCAATCAGGATGCCGGCGACGAGCAGCCCAAGGATCGAACCGAGGCCAAATTGCTTGAACAGCGTCACTGCCGCAGCGGCTGCGACTAGCAAGAGGACAGAGGACTGAACAAAGGCTTCGGGATCCACGAGTGCGACATAGCTCCAAAGGCGGGATGTAGACGCACCGATGATATAACGATATGCGCCCGCGCTCGGTACGGCCTCGCGTCAGCCTTAACGGTTTGCCCGCAGGTCGCGGATCGCCGAGAATCCGACGAGAGGATGGCCGGGAGCAGAAGACCGGGGATCAGAAGACTGGGGAGCACGAGGCTGGGGAGCACGAGGCTGGGGAGTACAAGGCTGGGGAGCACGAGACACTGATGTGTGAGCTGTTTGCGATGTCGAGCCGGGTACCAGCGACGCTGGGGTTCTCGCTCGAGCGCCTGGCGCGTCACGGGGGCGCCGAGGGGCCGCATCGCGACGGTTGGGGACTGGCCTTCTACGAAGGCTCCGACTGCCTGTTGCTGCGCGAGCCGCGACCGGCGAGCGAGAGCCCGCTCATGCAGTTCATGGAACGGCAAGGGCTACGCACCAAGCTCGGCCTCTGTCACATCCGGCTGGCCACCTTCGGGGTGCTCGCGTTGCGCAATACCCAGCCTTTCGCGCGCGAATTGGCCGGGCGTATGCATGTCTTTGCCCACAACGGCGATATGCCATCGCTCGCCGATCTGCGCTCGCCTTATCCGTCGCGATTCACGCCCGTGGGGGATTCCGATTCTGAGCGCGCCTTCTGTGGTCTGATGACCTCACTGGCGCCGGTGTGGGACGATGTGCCGGGTCAGGTTCCGGAGCTGGCGACCCGCCTGGCGGTGATTGCGGACTATACCCAAGAGCTCCGTGCCTTGGGACCAGCCAACTTCATCTACGCCGACAGCGACGCGCTCTTTGTCCACGCCGACCGGCGCACCCAGCCGGATGGCCGTCTAAGCGCGCCCGGCATCTATTTCCTGCAGCGCTATTGTTGGCGCACCGCCCCGGAGCTTCATGATGCCGGCGTCAATCTGACATCGATTCGCCAAGACGTCGCGCTGGTCGCCAGCGTGCCGCTGACCGACGAGCTCTGGGAGCCGCTCGGCGAAGGCGACCTGATTGCGCTGAGAGATGGGCTCTGCTTCGGCGCTGATGGCCGGCAGGTCGAGCCGGAGCAGGCCGCCGGACGGCGGCCGCGATCGCTCACTCAGTGATGATCAACTCCGGATAGAAGGTCTTGCTGGGGTCCTGACTGGCCAGCTCTGCTGCCTTCTGACTGGCTTCGCCATAGGTCATCTCCCCCTCGAGATGGCCCTTCTCGAACTTCGCCTTG
>NZ_JBUDPI010000270.1:0-5224 GCF_054919635.1 Halochromatium sp.
AACTGGAGCCGAAACTGGAGCCGAAACTGGAGCCGAAACTGGAGCCGAAACTGGAACCGAAGCTGGAACCGAAGCTGGAACCGAAGCTAGGTCCCCATCAGATGGTGGGCGAAACCTGGAGGGCAGCGAAAGCACGACTTCTAGGCTGCCAGACAGTCGGGCGTCGATGGACAATCAGTCGGCCACAGATCTTGCCGGTGAGCGAATGCCGCAAGGTGGAGAGCGCGCAAGCGAGATGCAAATCCTAATCGAGGCCCCGACGTCCCGAGCCGAGGTTCCTGCTGGGGAGCGATTGGAGTTAGAGGGGATCAGAACTGAGACCTCTCAACAGCAGGTACTGGACCGGCGGCTACCTGAGCAGGCGGAGCCGGGTGAGCCAATACCGATGCGTGGAGTGTCGCGCATGAACTCACCTTCCGAGCTTCCATCCTCTGAATCGCTCGGCACAGAAGCGGCCGGTAGCGAGCCGCCCGCGGCTAGGACGCCCGATGTCAATAAGCCTGATGCCCCGATGTCCAATGATGCCGCGATGCCCAACATGGAGACGCGACCATGACTCCTTGGAACTACGTCGCTGCCCTTCTATTTGGTGGCCTGTTCGTCGGGAGCTTTATGCTCAGCAGCGATGTTGGCCTGTTCCTCAACCTGGTTGCCTTGACGATCGTCGTCTCGGGTACCTTGGGGGCCACCTTTCTCAGCTATCCCGCTAGTGATATTCGTGCGGCCTACTCTGTTGCTCGCAATAGTTACACGCAACGCCCGCCAACCGAGCATGAGATCATCGATTCCATGCTGGATCTAGCGGTGCGCTCGCGTCAACGCGGCATCCTTGCGCTCGAGGAGGTCGAAGAGCAGACCACGGTGACCTTCCTGCGCTCCGCGCTCGGCATGCTGGTGGACGGCTACAAGGCCGAAGAGGTCCGCGACATCCTGGCCACCGAGATGCATTATTTCCGTCGACGGCGGATGCATCACGAAAGGCTGTTTCGGCATATGGCGCGCTTGGCGCCAGCCTTCGGCGTGGCAGGCTCGGTGGTGGGTCTGATCGGCATGGTCGCCGGTATTGGTGATCCCGAGGTCATTGTCAGTACGATTCCAGTCGCGTTGACCTCGACCCTCTACGGCATCGTGATTGGCAATTTCGTGCTCACGCCGATTGCTGAGAATATCAGTGCGAAGACCGATAAGGAGCTCATGTTGCAGACGCTGATCAGCGATGGGGTGATGGCGATCCTGCAAGAGCAAAACACCATCAAGCTCGCGCGCAAGCTGGAGTCGTTCGTCACGCCTGCCGGGCGTACCGAGCCGGCCCGCAGCCTGCTCGAGATCCGCGATCGTTACCGCGCATTGCGTGGCGAGCCAACCACGGTCGGTGACTCCCAGCCGATAACTGAGGATGGCGTCACGCCTGGCAGTCGCCGACCCTAAGCAGGCTCGGGTCAACACTCTTGAGTCAGAATGAACGTAGGGGGCGCCGGTAATCAGCGCGCGAAAAGTGCTGCACGGAAGAAGTGGCGCTCCCTAGGGGATTCGAACCCCTGTTACCGGCGTGAGAGGCCGACGTCCTAACCACTAGACGAAGGGAGCAGAAGCGCTGCGAAGAATCGCGTATTATACGCAGGTCGGTGGCGCGCTCAAGTGCTTTCAGCGTCATCATATCCGTTGTCTCTCAACCGAAGGAATCCAGGTTCGCTTGCTCTCCGCTAACCGTTTAGAGCCCCTCGTCGTCCCGCGCCCGGAGCATCCGATCTCCCGCGCCAACATCAGCCCGAATGCGCTCAAGGTCCTCAACCGGCTTAAGCAAGCCGGGTTTCAGGCGTATCTGGTCGGGGGTGGCGTGCGCGATCTGCTACTTGGCCATGAGCCTAAGGACTTCGATATCGCGACCAACGCGACACCGGAGGAGGTGCGCGCTGTGTTTCGGAACTGTCGCCTGATCGGGCGGCGTTTCCGGCTTGCGCATGTGTTCTTTGGCCGCGAGATCGTCGAGGTGGCAACCTTTCGCGGAAGCAACGCGGGCGGTGACAGTGATGCGCAGGTCACCGAGCAGGGGATGATTCTGCGCGATAACGTCTACGGCAGTATCACCGAGGACGCGCTGCGACGCGATTTCACGGTCAATGCCCTCTACTACAATATCGCCGACTTCTCACTGGTCGACTACGCCGGTGGGCTCGCTGATATCGAGCAAGGGCGGCTTCGGCTGATCGGCGATGATCCGGTGGCCCGCTACCGAGAAGACCCGGTGCGGATGCTGCGGGCGGTGCGCTTTGCCTGCAAGCTGGGCTTCATGATCGATCCAGATTGCGCCGCACCGATCCGCGAGCTGGCTGGGCTGCTTGGCGAGATCTCGCCGGCGCGATTGTTCGAAGAGACGCTGAAGCTGTTCCATAGCGGCTATGCGCTGCAGGCCTTCGAGAAGCTGCGGCACTATGATCTCTTCGCGCAGCTCTTTCCGGACACCGATGCCTGTCTCGCCCGTGAGGATCATGCGTTTCCGATCACCTTCGTCAGCCGCGGGCTCGACAATACCGATCAGCGGATGCTCGAGGGCAAGCCGGTGGCGCCCGCCTTCCTGTTTGCAGTGCTGCTGTGGGAGCCAGTCCGGCTGCGCTACCAAGCATTGCTGAGCGAGGGTATGCCATCGGCGGAGGCCATGGCCTTGGCCTCGCATGAGGTGGCCTCGGCACAACAGCGGCGAGTGGCGATCCAGAAGCGTTTTGCATTGCCGATGCGTGAGATCTGGGCCTTGCAGCCACGGTTGGAGCGCCGGCAAGGCAAACGCCCCATGGTCTTGCTCAGTCACCCCCGGTTTCGCGCCGCCTATGACTTCTTGCTGTTGCGTGCGGAGGCCGGCGAGATCGACCCCGAGCTTGCGCAGTGGTGGACGCGGTTTCAGGCGGTCGATGCAGCCGAGCGGGCGAAGATGCTCGGCGGTAGCGCACAGCGGAAGCGTAAACGGGGTCGGCGAAAGCCCAAGACCGCTCGCCCCGCTGAACAGCAGGCTGGCGGCGACACAGGCGCTGCTGATGCCGGAGGTGAAGGCGGAGCGGCCGGTCGGTCAGCGTTCGATGGATCGGCTGGCGAGCGGGCCGTGGGGCAAGCAGATGACTGAGCGATCTGCGTCGCGCGTGCCGGTCTATATCGGGCTGGGCGCCAACCTTGGTCATCCGCGCCAACAGGTCGAGCAGGCCCTTGAGCAGCTGCAGCGGCTGCCAAGATCCGAATTGGCTGCCGTGTCGTCGTTGTATCGAACAGCGCCCGTCGGCCCGGCGGATCAGCCCGATTTCATCAATGCGGTCGCGCGGCTCGACACCGCTCTCGATCCGCTCGCGCTCTTAGCCGCGCTGCAGCAGATCGAGCGCCGCCATGGTCGCATCCGCAATGGTCAGCGTTGGGGGCCACGGACCCTGGATCTGGATATCCTGCTCGTGGGGGATCAGATCCTCGATTGGCCGCAGCTCTGCGTGCCGCATCCGCAGATGCAGGCGCGCGCCTTCGTGCTCGGCCCGCTGGCTGAGATCGCACCGCCAGGGCTCCAAGTCCCTGGTCAAGGCCGATTGGATGAGCTGCTCGCGGCTGTTGAGGATGACGCAGGTGCCATGCATCGGTTGAGCAGCGAGCCGGCCTTGCGGCATCGATTTGCCTGCGGGGCCAAGTAACCCCTTCTTGGAGCATCTGAGCTCGATGGCAAAGACAATCACGACGGCCAGCTTGCTTGCGCTCAAGCAGCAAGGCGAGCGCATCGCCTGCCTAACCTGTTACGACGCCGCTTTTGCCCAACTGCTGGAGCGAGCTGGCGTCGAGGTGCTATTGGTCGGTGATTCGCTCGGCATGGTGATCCAGGGACAGCGCACTACAGTGCCCGTGACCCTGGATCAGATGGTCTACCACAGTCGCTGTGTGAGCCGGATGGCAGCGCGGAGTCTGGTGATCGCTGACATGCCCTTCATGAGCTATGCGACGCCGGAGCGAGCCGTTGATGCGGCGGCACGTCTGATGGGCGAGGGCGGTGCCGCCATGGTCAAGCTGGAGGGCGGTGAGCCGCTGGTCGAGACCGTTGCCCGACTAACCGCATTCGGCGCCCCAGTCTGCGCGCATCTGGGTCTGCTGCCGCAGTCCGTGCACCAGCTTGGTGGCTACCGAGTCCAGGGCCGCGACGCGGCCGATGCCGAGCGTATCGAGGCCGATGCACTCGCGCTGCAGGACGCCGGGGCCTCGCTGTTGATTCTGGAATGTGTGCCAAGCGCGCTTGCCTCTGCCCTGTCGCAACGGCTGAGGATTCCAGTGATCGGGATCGGTGCCGGTAACGGCTGTGACGGGCAGGTGCTCGTCTTGCATGATGTGCTTGGGCTCACGCCGGGCAGTGCTCCGCGCTTCAGCAAGAATTTTCTGGCCGCAACCGCGGTTGAGAGCCGAGCGGGGCACGATGGCGATGCCGCTGGATTCAGCATCGAGGCCGCGATCAAAGGCTATGTCGCCGCGGTCAAGTCCGGCGCCTTCCCGGCTGCCGAGCATACGCTTGCGTGAGTCTGGCCTGAGGTGAAGCCGATGCAACGTATCGACTATCTGCAACCGCTAAGGCGGCAGCGCGCTGAATGGCGTCAGGCCGGGCTGAGCGTCGCGCTGGTGCCGACCATGGGCAACCTGCATGCCGGTCATCTGTCGTTGATTCGATTGGCCTCTGAGCGAGCCGACCGGGTCGTTGCGACGGTCTTCGTCAATCCACTGCAGTTTGGCGCGGGTGAGGATTTCGATGCTTATCCACGCACGCTCGAGCACGACTCCGATATGCTCCGCGACGCCGGCTGCGATCTATTGTTTGCGCCCAGCGAGCTCGAGGTCTATCCGCGGGGGCGCGATCGTCAGACCTTTATTGAAGTGCCCGGTCTTTCGGATCTCCTCTGTGGCGCCAGTCGACCAGGCCATTTTCGCGGCGTCGCCACCGTCGTTGCGAAGCTGTTCAACATGGTTCAGCCAGAACTGGCGATCTTTGGTGAGAAGGATTTCCAGCAGCTGCTCGTGATCCGCCGCATGGTCGAGGACCTCAATCTACCGGTCGAGGTGGTCGGAGCGCCGATCGTGCGCGAGCGGGACGGGCTCGCCATGAGCTCACGCAATGCCTACCTCAGCGCCGCCGAGCGAGCCATTGCGCCGCGGTTACAGGCCTGCTTGGCTGAGGCTGTAGCACGCTTGCGAGCTGGCGCGCGCCGCGCGGCGGTGG